>NZ_CP009438.1:3455000-3672500 GCF_000761215.1 Streptomyces glaucescens
CAACCTCGGCGGCGCCCTCGCCGGGCTGGCGCAGAGCGGGCAGGTGCGGCACCTGGCCGAGGCCCAGCGGATGTACGAACAGGCGCTGCGGGAGCTGCCGTCCACCCACCCGGCCCGCGCGGCCGTGGGGAACTCGGTACGGCAGGTCCAGTCGCTGCGCCGACTGCTCGGCCTCTGAGCCGTGCGCGAACTCATCCTCCGCGTACGGGACTTCGACGGGCTCGACCGGTGGCGCTGGGAACTGACCGCACCCGGCGGGCGGGTGCTGGCCCGGCACGAGGTGCGGCTGGACCGGGAGGCACCGCAGTTCGAGGCGCTCCTCGACCTCCCCGGGTACGTACGCCGGAACACCGCGCCCGACCAGCGGGCGGCCCGGGAGCGGGAGATCGTGCGCGAGGCCGGCGACTGGGCCGGGGAGCGCATCCTCGGGCCGGCGGCCGGACCGCTGACGGACGCCGCTCCGGCGGTGCTGCGGGTGGTGGTCCCGGCCGACGTGCCCCGGGCGCGGCGGCTGCTGTACCTGCCGCTGGAGCCGGCCCGGCTGCGCGGACGCCCACTGGCGGACTGGGGTCTGACCCCGGTGACACAGATCGGTGAGCGGCCCGCCGGGCGGGACACGCCCGCGCCCGGTCGGCCGGTGCGGATGCTGGCCCTGTTCAGCCTGCCCGAGGGCAGCGCGGCCCTGAACCTGCGGCGCGAGCGGAGGGCGCTCACCCGGCTGTGCGAGCGGGCCGGGCGTGCGGTGGAGCTGCACACCCTCCAGTACGGCGTGACCCGCGACCGGCTCCGGGCCCTGCTGCGTCGGCCGGGGGGCTGGGACGTCGTCCACGTCTCCGCCCACGGCACACCCGGTGAGCTCCTCCTGGAGACCGACACCGGGCGGGCGGACCGGGTCCGCGCACCCGACCTCGCCCGGCTGCTGGCGGAGGCGCGCGGGGTGCGCCTGGTGACGCTGTCCGCGTGCTGGTCGGGGGCGCTGGCCGCGCGGGAACAGCGGCTGGCGCTCGGCGCGCCCGCCGTCGACGGCGCCCTGGACACGGGTGCCGCGGGGCCGGGGCCGGAGACGGTGGGGGCGCTGGCCGGGGCCCTGGTCGAGCGACTGGACTGCGCGGTGCTCGCCATGCGCCACCCGGTCGCGGACCCCTTCGCGATCGCCCTCGCGGAGTCGCTGTACGGGCTGCTGCTGGGCGGGCGCACGCTCCCCGAGGCCCTGACGGAGGCGGTGACCACCGCCTCGGACACCGCGGGCCCGGCGTACCGGTCCGCCACTCCGGCGCTGTTCGGGGCACGGGCGGCGACGTTGCGGCTGGTCCCCGAAGCCACGGCGGGCACGGACGCGGCGGCGGAGCAGGGGCCGCGCGCGCGTGCGGCCGCCGAGGACCGCCCGCGCGCAGGCGCGCTCGCCGAGGACCGCCCGCAGGAGGGGGCCGCCGTCTGGGGCGGACCGCGCGTGGGGGCCGTTGTGGTCGCCGGGGGCGGGGGCGCGCCCGGTGTCGCCGAGCGGTTCGTCGGGCGGGGCGGGGTCATGACGCGGGCGAGTGCCGCGCTCGCGCCGCGCAGCGGGCTGTGCGGGGTGCTGCTGCTGGGGATGCCGGGGGCCGGGAAGACGGCGTGCGCGCGGGAGCTGGCGGCCACCCAGGCGCACGCCTTCGACGCGGTGGTGTGGTGCAGGGTGCCGGAGGAGGCGGAGCCGGGCTCGGTGCTGGCCGATCTCGCGCTGGCCCTGGACCGGGCGGTGCCCGAGCCGGGCTGTGTGCCGCTGCTCGACGATCCCGCGCGGTTCGGCGAGTTCGTCGCGGCCGTCGCCGGCCGGCTGGACCGGCGGCGCCTGCTGGTCGTCGTGGACCGGGTGGACGGACTGCTCGCCCCGGGCGGCGGCTGGCGGGACGGGCGCTGGGGTCGGCTGCTCGCGGGGCTGACCGCGCGGGCCGGTGCCGGACGGCTGGTGGTCACCGGCCGGGCGCGGCCGCCGGACGCGGGACCGCTGCTGCGCACGGAACCGGTCGACCTGCTCGGCCCGGACGAGGCCGTACTGCTGGCCCGGGAGCTGCCCCGGCTGGCGGCGCTGGCCGACGGGCGGCTGCCGGGCGTACCGGCGAGCACCGGACGGCGGTACGTCACCGCGCTGCTGGACGTGACGCGCGGCCACCCCGAGCTGCTGGAGCTGGCCGACGGGCAGGCCGCCGACCCGGCGCGGCTGACCGCGCTGCTGGGGGCCGCCGGGCCGCCGGAGGGGTTCTTCACCGACGGGCGGCCCGGCGACGGCACGAGCGACGGCGGCACGAACGGCGACGGCACGAACGGCGGCGGCCGGGACCGGCTGCGCGTCCTGCGCGCCTGGACGGACAGCATCGCCGACGGGCTGCCGCCCGCCCACCGCGACCTGTTCCACTTCCTGTGCCGGCTGGAGGAGGACGACCGCACCCGCGCCGTCGTCGACCACACCTGGCCCGAGCTGCGCGCCCGCCTCGGGCACCCCGAGGAGCCGGCCACGGCCGGCACGGCGGCCCTGGCCGCGTGCGGCCTGGTCACGCCGCGGCGCCCGGACACCGGGAGCGCCGCCGAGTCGTACGACATCCAGTCCGCCGTGGCCGCCGAGGGGCGGCGGCGGGCCGGGGAGGAGTTCCGGCGCCAGGTGGACGAGCTGATGGCCGGGTACTGGGTGCGCGTCTTCGGAATGGCCTGGGACCGGGAGGGGACCGCCGCCGAGGGGGCGCGGCTCGCCGGTCCCGTGCTGGCGTGGGCCGGCCTGGCCGCCGCGCCCTATCTGCTGCGCACCCGCCGGTGGGAGGGCGCGGAGACGCTGCTGCACGCCGTGCTGCGCCGGGACAGCACCCGGGCCACGCGCGCCCGGGTGCTGCCCGTGCTGCGCCGGGCCGCCGCCCTCGCCGCCGCCCACGGCGGTGCCCGGCCGTCCTCGGGCGCGCTGGCCGAGGTGCTGTGGGCGACCGATCCGGCGACCGCCGAACGGCAGGCCCGGGCGGAACTGGCCGCCGCCCTCGCGGCCGGTGACCACGCGGCAGCGGCCCAGGCGGCCGGTTCGCTCGCCGGGCTGTGCCTGCGCGCCGGGCGACTGGACGAGGCGCTGGCCCTGGCCACGGCCGAGACCGAGCACGCCCGCAGGTCCCCGCTGGGCCCCTGGACGCGGCTGCTCGGCGAGGTGCACCTGCTGCACGTGCGGGTGGAACGGGCGGAGGCGGAGGCGGTGCTGGCCGAGGCGCCGGGGCTGCGCCGCCGGATGGACGCGCTGCCCCGGGAGCGGCGGGGCCCTGAGGCCGTGCTGTGGTGGGAGGTCTGGGAGGAGTTCTGCGACACCGTGCAGCGGGCGGCGGTCCACGCGGAGCGGTGGGAGACGGCTCTGGAGTACAACGCGTTGCTGTGCGCGTCCAAGACCGGGCGGGGCGCACCCGGCGCCGACCTGGCGCAGGCCCTGCTCCCCTCGTACCTGCCGCTGCTGCGGCTCGGCCGGGCGCGGGAGGCGCTGGAGGCCCTGGAGCGGTGCCGGGAGAGCTTCGAGGCCGCCGACGACCCACTGCACCTGGGCGAGGTCTACGGCGCGCTGGCCACCGTGGAGGACGCGCGCGGGCGCGGTGCGCTCGCCCTCGCCCGCGGCCGTGACTGCCTGCGGTACGCCTACCGCGCCGGTGTCCCGGCGACCGTCGCGGTAGGTCACGCCAATTTCGGCCGTCTCCTGCACCTGTACGCGCGGGACGCGGCGGGCGCGGTCGCCCACCATCTGGCCGGGGCGCTGCTGGGGGTGCTGACCGGGGGCCGGACGGCGGACGCGGTGCGGTCCGTGGCCCACGACCTGCGGGTGTTCGGGCCGGTGGCCGCCGACCCGCCGGACGATCCGGCGGTGCTGTGCGCGCGGGTGGGCGAGGTGCCGGGGGTGGCCCTGGAGGAGTTGCTGTCGCGGGTGGCCGGGGATCCGGGGCGGACCCGGGCGGTGCTGGCCGGGCTGGTGGCGCGGGCCCGGGCCCTGGCGGCGCGGGACGGCGGGGGTGCCGGGGACGGCGGGGGTGCCGGGGACGGCGGGGGTGTCGAGGCCGGGGACGGCGGAGGTGCCGGGAACGGCGGGGGTGCCGGGGACGGCGGAGGTGCCGGGGACGGCGGGGGTGCGGGGCGGGCCCCGGTGTCCGCCGGGGCCGTGGAGGCCGTGTGGGCGCTGGTCTGGGAACCGGTGCTCGCGGGCCTGGTGGCCGCCGGGCGGGGCAACACGGCGGCCCGGGTGAAGGTGCGTCAGCAGCTCGCACGGCACGGCGCGCTGGATCCGCGGTGCGCGCCGCTGGCCGGGGTGCTGGGGCGGATCCTCGACGGGGAGCGGGACGGGCTGGTCGCCGCCGGTCTCGGGCCGCTGGACGCGCCCGTCGCGGCCCGCGCGCTGGCCGCGCTGCGGAGGGAGACGGCGGGCGGGGCGGCAGGTGAGGCGGCGGGCGACGACGAGGTGCCGGTCGCCCTGTGGCCGGCCATGCACCTCGGTCCGGCGCTGGGCGGCCTCGCCGCCGCCGCCACCGGCCACGGCGACCCCGGCGCGGTCGCCCGGGACACCCTGGACGGCTTCCGCGCCGACCCCGCGCTGGCCGAGCTGGCTCCGGTGCTGGCGCGGATCCTGGACGGGGCCCGCGACCCGGCGCTCGCCGAGCGGCTGCGGCAGCCGACCCACCGTGCGGTGGTTTCGGCCGTGCTGCGGTGCGTCAGGAACATGGAACGGGACCGTCGGTGAACGCGGGGGTGAGGACGTATGGCGGAGCCGGAGCAGCCACGGGTCAATGACGTACGGCTCGGCGGGAACGGCGAGCTGGAGTTCTACGACGGCACCGGCTGGGTGCCGTATCCGGACGTGCCCGAGGACGACGGGACGCCGTTCCTGGTGGCCAGGTCGGACCACGATCCGGCCGGGGAACGGTGACCACGCCACCGCCCGCCTCGGGCGCGGTGCCGCTGCCGTTCGACGCGCTGCCCTCCCCCCTGGACGCCGTGCCGGAACTGCGCGCGGCGGCCCGGTGGATGATCGCCGCGTTCGGGATGGTGGGCGCCGCGCTGATCGGCGGCGGGCCGCTGGTCGCCGTGGGCAAGGTGCGCGGGCTCGGGGACGCGGTGCTCGCCGGCGTGGCGCTGCTGGTCGCGCTGGCCGGGGTGAGCCTGGCGGTGTGGCAGGTCAGCCGGGTGCTCATCCCGCCGGTCACCACGACGGCCACCCTGCGCGAACCGGCGCTGCGCGGGCTGCGGGAGCTGATCGACGCCGCTCCCGGCGACTTCTTCGGGACCGCCGCCACGGGGGTGGACGATCTGCTGCGGCACCGGGCCGTCGCCGTGAACGTCCAGCGGGCGCTGGCCGCCGAGACCGACCCGGACCGCCGTCGGCTGCTCGGACGGCATCTGGAGCGCGCCCGCGCGAACGTGGCCCGCACGGACCCCCATGTCCGCTGGCTGCTCGCCATGGCCCACGTCTGGCAGATCCGGGCCGCCCTGCACACCGCCCGCCGCTGGTGCCTGCTGGCGGTGCTGCTGGTGGCGGCGGGAGCGGTGGGCTTCCTGACGGTGACGGGCCGGGCCTAGGGAGTCGTCCGGGACGCCGGGCCGTACGGTGCTCAGGGCGCGCGGACGCCCTCCAGGAACGGCTCGATCGCCGCGCGCCAGGCCTCGGGCTGGTCGTGGTGCACGAGATGGCCGGCGTCGGCGACCTCCGCGTACGCGCCCCGGGGCAGCACCCGGACCATCTCCTGCGCCTCGGCCCGGCCCAGTTCGCCGTCGAGGCCGCGGACCACGAGGGTGGGGCAGCGCACCTGGGCCAGCTCCTCCCAGTGGGCGTCGTGCACCCAGGTCTCGCGGGACCTCAGCATCTGCTCGGGGTCGAAAACGGGCCGCCAGCCGTCCGGGGTCTCGGTCATGACCTCGGCGTAGAACGCGCCGCGGGCCGGATTGGGCCGCTCCACCCACGGGTCGTCCTCGCCGAACCACTTGCGGACGTCGGCGAGGGTGGCGAACGGCAGCGGCCAGGAACGGAACCAGGCGGCCCATTCGCGCTGCGAGGCAGCGCCGAGCGCGGAGGCCCGCATGTCACAGATGATCAGGGCGCGGACCAGGTCGGGACGTCGGGCGGCGAGCTGCCAGGCGGTCAGCGCGCCCATGGCGTGGCCGATCAGGACGGCGGGGGCGAGGCCGAGCTGCTCCAGGGCGGCCTCGGCGTCGTCGACGTAGGCCTCCCGGGTGAGGGCGGCCGGCGGGGGTTTCTCGCTCTGGCCGTGGCCGCGCTGGTCGAGTGCGACGGCGCGGTGACGTCCGGAGAGCCAGCGGGCGGTGGGCGCCCAGTGGGCGGCGCGGCCCATGAGGCCGTGCAGCAGGAGCACCCCGGGTGCGGCGGGGGCCGGGTCGGGACCGGACTTGGGCGGGTCGCCGAACTCCCAGGCCGCGAGCCGTACCCCGCCCGCTCCGGTCACCTCGATGCGCCGCGCCATGATCCCGGCACCCCCCAAGCTCCGCTCGTACGCCTGAGTCCTGCTGGTCGTGCTCTGGTGCTGCTGTCCGCTGCCGTGCGGTGTGCTGTCCGCCCCCGCAGACTATCGAAAGCGCATTCGAAAATGGGGTTCCGGCGGACAACACCCCTCGTTCGAGTGACCCCCCGCCAGGAATGACCGCCGTTCCTGGGGGGAGATCTTCAGCGGGAGGCGGACCGCTCGGGGAAAACGGTCCGAGGGGGACGACCCTGAGAGCTCGGGGCTCCGGGTCGGAACAGGGGAGGTCAGGCCCCGGCGCCGCAAGGCGCCGGGGCCCTCGGAAGAACCGGACGATCCGTCAGCCACACGCCCTCCCCGCACGCTCACCGCCCCACGGCCGACGCCCCACGTCACCGCCTCGGGCCACCCGGCCCAAGTGACCCACGCGACCCACGGGGCCCAGCGCCGGCCTGGCACGCGAAGCGGCCCGGCGCCGCGATCCGGCACAGAAGGTCCGGATTCCGGCGCGATCGACGGGACTACGTCACAACGCCCACTCGGGCCACCCGGCACACCCGCCGCGGCAGCCACGGACCCTCACGCACCCTCGCCCACACCAACGGGCACCGGCCCGGAACACCGGACGGCGATCAGCGCTTGGCCACGAAGACATGCGAGGCGACGTCCGACCGCAGCTCGGCCGCCTCGCCACCGCTGCCCACCAGCACACCGCCGGCCGACTCCGTCACGCTCACCACCGAACCGGGCTGCACCCCCGCCCGCCGCAGGGTGTACATCAGCTGGGCGTCCGTCTGGATCGGCTCCCCGATCCGGCGCACCACCACCGTCTTGCCCTCCAGGCCCGGATCCAGCTCGGCCAGCGAGACCATGCCCTCGTCCAG
The DNA here is from genome assembly GCF_000761215.1 of Streptomyces glaucescens. Classification (GTDB taxonomy): domain Bacteria; phylum Actinomycetota; class Actinomycetes; order Streptomycetales; family Streptomycetaceae; genus Streptomyces; species Streptomyces glaucescens_B. Next base: position 3,462,340 of record NZ_CP009438.1, read on the forward strand.
GAACGGGTCCGCGCCGTCCTTCTCGCCCAGCTCCTCCAGCCCCGGGATCGGATTGCCGTACGGCGACTCGGTCGGGTGGCGCAGCAGCTCCAGGACGCGCCGCTCGACGGCCTCGCTCATCACGTGCTCCCAGCGGCAGGCCTCGGCGTGCACCTGCTCCCACTCCAGGCCGATCACATCGACGAGCAGACACTCGGCCAGACGGTGCTTGCGCATCACACGGGTGGCCAGCCGGCGGCCCTCCTCCGTCAGCTCCAGATGCCGGTCACTGGCCACGGACACCAGGCCGTCACGCTCCATCCGCGCCACCGTCTGGCTGACCGTCGGCCCGCTCTGGTCGAGCCGCTCGGCGATCCGGGCGCGCATGGGGACCACACCTTCCTCCTCCAGCTCGAGGATGGTGCGGAGATACATCTCCGTGGTGTCGATCAGTCCGGACATACGTGCCCCTCGATTAGCTCTGCGATTAGCTCTGCCGAAGGCTCGACGGCGCTCGGCTCCTGCGCTGGCCCTGCCATCAATTCTGCCGGATACCACTGACAACCGTGCCGCGCCGCCGAAACCCGGACGGGCAATGGCCGGAACGGACCCCGTCCCCTCACCCGGCCCCCGCACCACCCCCGCGCCCCGTCCCCCGCCCCGTATTGACAGCACAGTGGTCCAGACCGCACCGTGATCCGCGACACACGCACACCACCCCCGCAACGGCGCGAAGGAGCTCGCATGGGCGACAGCAAGCCGGCCGACCAGTACTTCGACGCCGCCATCGGCCTGCTGCAACGCGTCCGCGACGAGGAAGCCACCGCCATCGAGGCGGCCGGCACCCTGATCGCGGACACCGTCGCCGCCGGCGGCCGGCTGTTCGCCTTCGGCGCCGGCCACTCCTCCCTCGCCGCCCAGGACCTCGTCTACCGCGCCGGCGGCCTCGCCCTCATGAACCTGCTCGCCGTCCCCGGCGTCGTCGGCGTCGACGTCATGCCCGCGACCCTCGGCTCCGCCCTGGAACGCGTCGACGGCCTCGCCGCCGCCGTCCTCGACAGCTCCCCGCTCCGCGCCGGCGACACCCTCGTGATCGTCTCCCTCTCCGGCCGCAACGCCCTCCCCGTCGAGATGGCCGCCACCGCCCGCGCCCTCGGCATCCACGTCATCGGCGTCACCTCCGTCGCCTACGCCACCCGGACCGGCTCACGCCACGCCTCCGGCACCTTCCTCAAGGACCACTGCGACATCGTCCTCGACTCCAAGATCGCCGTCGGCGACGCCGAACTGACCCTCGACGGCGTCCCGGCGCCCTTCGCCCCCGCCTCCACCGTCGTGACCACCGCCCTCCTCCAGGCCACCATGGCCACCGCCGCCGGCGTCCTCGCCGACCGCGGCATCGAACCCCCGCTGCTGCGCTCCGGCAACGTCGACGGCGGCCACGAGTGGAACGGCCGCATCCTCGACGCATACGGGGACCGGATCTTCTACCACCACTGAACGCCCGGAGCCGGCCGCCCGGCCCCTACGCGTCCCGCCCCACCAGCCCCGCCAGGTCCAACGCCCCCGCGATCCGCACGGCGACGTCCTCCGCGTAGGAGGTGTCGGAACGCTCGAACGCACTGCGCCCGCTCCCCCGCAGGAACGTCACCACCCCCAGCGTCCGCCCCCGGCTGCGCAGCACCGCGCACAACGCGTGCACCGCGTCCTCCGGCCACTGCCGGGCCCGCGCCCAGGCCCGCGCCTCGTCCGCCGGCACCGCGCCCACACCGGCCCGCACGGTGCCGGCCCGCGCCACGCACTGCAGCGCCGGATGCCCCTGCGCGTACCGCACCGGCAGACCCGCCCGCCCCGCGGACACCGTCGGACCGGGAGCACCACCCCCGCCCGAAGGCGCCACCGCGACCCGCAGCAGCCGCACCGGACCCGTCTCCTCGCCGTCGGCGAGCCCGCCGCCCGCGACCCGGTCGATCAGCGCGTGATCGGCGAAACCGGCCAGCGCGAAGTCCAGATGGACGACCGCCGCCTCCACCGGGTCCTCGCACTCCGCCGCCGCCCGCGCCGCCCGGTGCAGCTGATTGGCCCGGAACCGCAGCAGAGCCGCCTCCTGCTCCCCCTGCTTGGCCTCGGTGACGTCCTGGAACAGCCAGCCCACACCGAGCGGCACCGGCTCCTCCGCCAGCGGCGACGACAACCGCACGAAACCGCAGCGCCAGCACCGCCGCCGCTCCCCGTCCGCGGTGCGCACCGCCACCCAGATCTCCGCGGGCGCGGGCGGCGCGCCCTCGGCCAGCACATGCGTGAGCACCGCCTCCAGCTCCTCCACGCCCTGCGCGAGCAGATCCCCGAGCGGCCGGCCGAGCACCGCCGTACGCCCGGTGCCCAGCGCGCGGGCCGCGTGCGCGTTGACGACCGCCGGGCGCAGATCGGCGTCGACCAGCACGACCCCCCAGCCCGCGTCCTCGAACAGGGCCTCGCTCAGCGCGATGGACCGCTCCAGGTCGATCTGCGTGTGCACCTCGCTGAACGCGCAGTACACCCCGGCGGGCCTGCCGTCCGGCCCGCGCACGGCCGCCGACTGGATGCGCACCAGCACCCGGCCACCGTCCTTGGTCACCAGGGCGAACTCGTGCACCTGCCGGCCCGGCGCGTGCATCGCCGACAACAGCCGCGCCGCGACCTCCTCGGCGTCCGCGCTGCGCACCGCCCAGCCGGCGAACCCCCGCCGACCCACGGCCTCGGCCGCGGTCCAGCCGAGGATCCGCTCGGCCTCGCGGTTCCAGTGCGTGACGACTCCGTCGGCGTCGAACGCGCACAAGGCGGCGTCCATGCCGTCGAGCAACGCGGCCAGCAGATCCGCACCGTCCCGCTCGGGCTCGTCCGGCCCGAGCTCGTCGGTGGTCCCCCTACGCCGGGAAGCACTCACCTGAACCCCCTGCAGGCTGTGTCCGCACGTACGGCACGTCGATCGTGCTCACAGGCATTCATTCAACTGGAACGTGATGCAGCCCACATATGGTTCCCGCAAGATTGCGAGGAATCAAGCAGTCGCCGCGCCTGCCCCGCAGGGACGCGGACGCGCACTCCCCTGCCGGCACAGCCTGGTCACGCCGGCAGGGCGGATCAACGTCTCGCACCGCAATCTCCGGCTGCGGCAGCGCGGCGACGGCTACGCCTACACCACGCGTCCAGAGCCGTCGCCATAAGTCGCTCGGAAAATCGCTTGAGCGATGGCCCGTGCGTTCATAAGGTGGCGTACACACCGAAAGGAGGTGATCCGGCGAATGTATGGAAACCGGACGCGTGAGGTGGCTGCGGGCTAGCGCCCGTCACCCACTCTGTGCGGTGCCGGATCAGCACGCGGACGTAGCGTGCAGCCGGCCCAATCCCAAGCAGTCACCCGACCCGCGAGTCGCCGGTACGTCCGGCCGGCTCCTCCCCGGAGGAACCAGACTCGCGGGTCGTCTGCGTTCCCGGGGCAGTACCCTGGGCGCATGCTTCCGCTCGTTCGACGCCGCCATGTGGACTTCGTCCGCGTCACGAGCATGGGCTGTCGACGCTCCACCGTCTGAGCGCTTCGGCCCCGTTCCTCCGGCTGACCGCCGCTCTTCCCCATCCCCGTCCTCCGGTGCGCCGTGTCCCGCCCCACCCCGGCGGCGGCGCGGGCCCCCGTGTACCCCTGCGGATGTCTCCATGAACTCTCACGCGTCGTACCAGCAGCTTCCCGTCATCGATCTCTCCGCCGCCGACGCCGGGCCCGGGGCCCGGGCGGCCCTGCACGCCGGGCTGCACGCCGCCGCCCGCGATGTGGGCTTCTTCCAGCTCGTCGGGCACGGGGTCCCGGACGGCGAGACCCGGGCGCTGCTTACCGCCATGCGGCGGTTCTTCGCCCTGCCCGAGGCGGACCGGACAGCGCTGGACAACGTCAACTCCCCGCATTTCCGCGGCTACACGCGGATCGGCGACGAGCGCACCGGTGGTGCCCGGGACTGGCGGGACCAGCTCGACATCGGCGCGGAGCGGCCGGTCCGGGTCCCGGGGCCGGGCGAGCCGGCGTACTGGTGGCTGCAGGGGCCGAACCAGTGGCCGGCCGCGCTGCCCGAGCTGCGGACCGCCGCGCTGGCGTGGATCGACCGGCTCAGCGGGGTCGCGGAGCGGCTGCTGCACGAGCTGCTGACGGCGATCGGCGCTCCGGCGGACTTCTACGACCCGATCTTCGGGGAGCACGCGCACCCGCATCTGAAGCTGGTGCGGTATCCGGGGAGCGCGGTGGACGGCGCGGACCAAGGGGTGGGCGCCCACAAGGACTACGGGTTCCTGACGCTGCTGCTGCAGGACGAGGTGGGCGGGCTCCAGGTGCAGCGGGAGGACGGGCTCTTCCACGATGTGCCGCCGATCGAGGGGGCGTTCGTGGTGAACCTCGGGGAGTTGCTGGAGGTGGCCACGAACGGCTACCTGGTGGCCACGAACCACCGGGTGGTCTCGCCGCCCGGTGCCACCGAGCGGTTCTCGGTGCCCTTCTTCTACAACCCGCGGCTGGACGCCCGGATCGAGCCGCTGCCCTTCCCGCACGCCTCCGCCGCTCCCGGGGTGACCGACGATCCGGCGAACCCGCTGTTCGCGGAGTACGGCTTCAACGAGCTGAAGGGGAAGCTGCGGGCGCATCCGCTGGTGGCGGAACGCCATCACGCGGGGCTGCTGAGCCCCGCGTGAGTGTCCGCGTGTCCCGCGTGACCGCGGGCGTGGTGCCGTGCCCGGGTCAGTGGGCGATGTCCGCGTAGCCCTCGATCTCGCGGGGGTCGCGCGGGCCGGGGCCGATGTAGCGGGCGGAGGGGCGGACGAGGCGGCCGGTGCGCTTCTGTTCCAGGATGTGCGCCGACCAGCCGGCGGTGCGGGCGCAGGTGAACATCGAGGTGAACATGTGCGCCGGGACCTCGGCGAAGTCCAGGACGATGGCCGCCCAGAACTCGACGTTGGTGGCGAGGACGCGGTCGGGGCGGCGGGCGTGGAGTTCGGCGAGGGCGGCCTTCTCCAGGGCCTCGGCGACCTCGAAGCGGGGGGCGCCGAGTTCGCGGGCGGTGCGGCGCAGGACGCGGGCGCGGGGGTCCTCCGCGCGGTAGACGCGGTGGCCGAAGCCCATGAGGCGTTCGCCCTTGTCGAGGGTCCGCTTGACATAGGCCTCGGCGTCGCCGGTCCGCTCGATCTCCTCGATCATGTGCAGGACGCGGGAGGGGGCGCCGCCGTGGAGGGGGCCGGACATGGCGCCGACGGCGCCGGAGAGGGCCGCGGCCACGTCGGCGCCGGTGGAGGCGATGACGCGGGCGGTGAAGGTGGAGGCGTTCATGCCGTGCTCGGCGGCGGAGGTCCAGTAGGCGTCGACGGCGGCGACGTGCTTGGGGTCGGGTTCGCCGCGCCAGCGGATCATGAAGCGTTCGACGACGGACCGGGCCTTGTCGATCTCGCGCTGCGGCACCATGGGCAGGCCCTGGCCGCGGGCGGACTGGGCGACGTAGGAGAGGGCCATGACGGCGGCGCGGGCGAGGTCGTCGCGGGCCTGTTCGGCGTCGATGTCGAGGAGCGGTTTCAGGCCCCAGACGGGCGCGAGCATGGCGAGCGCGGACTGGACGTCGACGCGGATGTCGCCGGAGTGCACGGGGATGGGGAACGGCTCGGCGGGCGGCAGGCCGGGGTTGAAGGCGCCGTCGACGAGCAGGCCCCAGACGTTGCCGAAGGAGACGTGGCCGACCAGATCCTCGATGTCGACGCCCCGGTACCTGAGGGCGCCGCCCTCCTTGTCCGGTTCGGCGATCTCCGTCTCGAACGCGACGACTCCTTCGAGTCCGGGTACGAAGTCGGACATCAGGCGGCTCCTCGTGATGTGTGCGACGGGTGGTGGGCGGGCCCGGCGTCGGCTGTGGACATGAGCGATCGCCCTGGGATCCACGGCCTGGGACGGGCTCGCGGTCTCGAACGGTCACTCGACTGATGCCCCGTGCGGAGGGCGGTCACCCCACCGGGGCGGTCCCAGCACGATATCCCTGAGTGCCAGCCTTGGGGAGGTTTCGCGGCACTCAGTGCCATGGCGTGATGAAGGACACCGTGGCCCGGCGCCGGGGGTGGCCGCCGTGGCCGATGCGGCAGGATGACGGCGTGACCGAGCATGACGCCGTCTTCACCGCCCACCCCGATCCCGTTCCCGATCCCTCGGTGATGCGCGAGCACTACCGGGAGGAGGGGCTCGCCGAGGCCGATCTCGCCGCGACGCCGGTGCAGCAGTTCGCCCGCTGGTTCCGGCAGGCCGCGACGGAGGGCCGGCTGTACGAGCCGAACGCGATGGTCGTCTCCACGGCGGACGCCGAGGGGCGGCCCAGTTCGCGGACGGTGCTGCTGAAGCAGTTCGACGAGCGGGGCTTCGTCTTCTACACCAACTACGGCTCCCGCAAGGCGCGGGATCTCGCGCAGAACCCGTACGTCTCGCTGCTGTTCCCCTGGTATCCGATGGCCCGGCAGGTCATCGTCTCGGGTGTGGCCCGGCGCACCGGGCGGGAGGAGACCGCCGCCTACTTCCGTTCCCGGCCGCACGGCTCCCAGCTCGGTGCGTGGGCGAGCACGCAGTCGTCGGTGATCGCCGCCCGGTCGGAGCTCGACGCCGCCTACGCCGAACTGGAGGCGCGCTATCCGGAGGGGGAGCAGGTGCCGGTGCCGCCGCACTGGGGCGGGTTCCGGGTGGCGCCGCAGTCGGTGGAGTTTTGGCAGGGCCGGGACAACCGGCTGCACGACCGGCTGCGGTACGTGGCGCGGCCGGACGGGAGCTGGCGCGTGGAGCGGCTGAGCCCCTGAGGCGGGGCCACGTGGGCGGCGGTCGCGGCAGGTGCGGCGACCACCCGGAACCGGGCGCCGGGCCGGAGGCCGGTCTCCGGGCGCCGGACGCCGGGTCGGCCGCCGGGCGTCGGACGCCGGCCGGCGGGGTGCCCGTGGTCAGTCCAGCGCCCCGTCGAGGAGTGCCGCCCACTGGGCCACCACGCGGTCGCGGCGCGGTGCGTCGTCGGTGAGGAGGTTGGCGAGGCCGAGGCCCCGGGCCATGTCGAGCAGGCCCTGCACGGTCTCGCGGACGCCGGGGCGGGTCTCGTCGGCGCCGAGGAGTTCCACGGCGATGCGGTGGGTCTCGCGGCCGACCCGGGCCTCCAGTTCGGTGACCCGGGGGCGGAGCTGTTCCTCGTCGGACGCGGCGACCCACAGGTGCAGGGCGGCGCGGAAGAGGGGTCCGGTGTAGAGGTCGACGAGGGCGGTGACGACGGCCCGGCGGTCGCCTGCCGCGCCCTCGGGGAAGAGGGCGCGCAGGGCGCCGGAGCGTTCCTCGGCGACGTATTCGACGGCGGCGGTGAACAGGTCCTCGCGGGTGGGGAAGTGGTGCTGGGCGGCGCCGCGGGAGACGCCGGCGCGTTCGGCGACGACGGAGACGGTGGAGCCGGCCCAGCCGCGTTCGGCGAGGCAGGCCACGGCGGCGGCCAGCAGCCGCTGCCGGGTGGCCCTGCTGCGGTCCTGCTTGGGGACGCGGTCCGCGCGGTCGGCACGGTCCACGGGGTCGTCTGTCGTCACAGCGCTCATTCGGTCACAGCACCCATTCGGGATCCCGTCGTTCCAGGAAGGCCGTCATCCCCTCGCGGGCCCGCGGGGAGGAGAACAGCCGGGCCGAGAGCGCGGTCAGCGGGGCCGCGTCCCGGTCGAAAGTCTCCAGCACCCTAGCCGTGAGCAGCCGTTTCGTCTCGGTCAGGGCTTCGGGTGCGGACCGCCGCAGCCCGTCGAGGACGGGTTCCAGCAGGGCGTCGACGTCGTCGCCGGCCGCGGTGAGCAGGCCGATGCGGGCCGCCTCGGCGGCGTCGAAGCGTTCTCCGGTGAGGCAGTAGCGGGCGAGGGCGCGCGGGTCGGTGCGGGGCAGCAGCGGCAGGGAGATGACGGCGGGGGCGACGCCGATGCGCACCTCGGTGAAGGCGAAGGTGGCCGTGTGGGAGGCGGCGGCGATGTCGCAGGCGGCGAGCAGGCCGAGGCCGCCCGCGCGGACGTGTCCGGTGACCCGCGCGACGACCGGTCTGGGCAGTTCGACGAGCAGCCGCAGCAGGGCGACGAGCGCGTCGGGGTGGGGCGGGTCGCGCAGGTCGGCGCCCGCGCTGAAGGTGGTGCCGGTGTGGGTGAGGACGACCGCGCGGACGGCGTCGTCCGTGCCGCAGTCGGTGAGGGCGCCGGTCAGTTCGCCGACGAGGGCCGCCGACAGGGCGTTGCGGTGCTGCGGGGAGTCGAGGGTCAGGGTCTCGATCCCCCGCGCGCGCGTGCGCCGGACCGCGGTCATGCCCGCTCCCTCAGTTCCCGGCGCAGGATCTTGCCGGAGGCGGCGCGGGGCACGGTGGCGGTGAAGACGACCTGGCGGACGCGTTTGTAGGGGGCGACGCGTTCGGCGACGTGCATCATGACCTCCGCTTCGGTGAGGTCCGGCGCGGTGGGCTGGCGCACGACGTACGCGCGCGGGATCTCGTTGCCGTTGTCGTCGTGGACGCCGATGACGGCGGCGTCGGCGATGCCGGGGTGGGTGAGGAGCAGCGCCTCCAGTTCCGCGGGGGCGACCTGGAAGCCCTTGTACTTGATCAGTTCCTTGACGCGGTCGACGACGAACAGCCAGCCGTCCTCGTCGACGTGCCCCACGTCGCCGGTGTGCAGCCAGCCGTCGGGGTCGATCAGCGCGGCGGTGGCGTCGGGGCGGCCCAGGTAGCCCTTCATGACCTGGGGGCCGCGGATGAGGATCTCGCCGTTCTCCCCGGGCCCGAGGTCCTTGCCGGGGTCGTCGAGCGCCACGATCCGCATCTCGGTCCCGGCGATGAGCTTGCCGACGGTTCCGGCGGGCGCGTCCCGCATGGCGCCCAGGGGGACGACGTGGCTGCCCGGGGAGAGTTCCGTCATGCCGTACGCCTGGCCGACCGGCGGCAGGCCGAGGCGCCGGGAGCAGGCCGCGGCGAGCCCGGCGTCCAGGGGTGCGGCGGCGCTGATGACGTACTTCAGGGACGACAGGTCGTACTGGGCGACCAGCGGGTGCTTGGCGAGGGCGAGGACGATCGGCGGGGCGACGTAGAGGGCGGTGATGCGGTGGTTCTGGATGGTCGCGAGGAAGGTCTCCAGGTCGAACCGGGGCAGGACGACGACGGTGGCGCCCTGCCGCAGCGGGGCGTTCATCAGGGCGGTGAGCCCGTAGATGTGGAAGAAGGGCAGGACCGCCAGGACGCGTTCGCCGGGTCCGGCGTCGATGGCGGGTTCCATCTGGGCGAGGTTGGTGGCGATCTGCCGGTGGGTGAGCATGACGCCCTTGGGGGTGCCGGTGGTGCCGGAGGAGTACGGCAGGGCGGCCAGGTCCTCGGCGGGGTCGAGGGCGGGCTCCGGCTCGGGGGCCGTGGACCCCAGCATGTCGATCAGGGAGCGGTGGCCGGGCGCGCTGTCGCAGACGAGGATCTCCCGGACGCCGCCCGCGAGTTCGGCGGCCCGGCGGGCGGTGTCGAGCAGCGGTGAGACGGTGACGATCCAGCGGGCCGCCGAGTCGCCGAGCTGCTTGGCGAACTCCTCGGCGGTGGCGAGCGGGTGCACCGTGGTGACGGCGGCGCCCGCGCGGGTGGCGGCGTAGAAGGCGGTGGGGAAGGCGATGGTGTTGGGGCTGTGCAGGGCGAGGACGTCGCCCTTGCGCACGCCGGTCTCGGCGAGCCCGGCGGCGACGCGCCGGTGGAACCGGTCCAGTTGCTCGTAGGAGAGGGTGGTGCCGTCGGTGCCGTCGATGAGCGCGGGCGCGTCGCCGAACTCGGCCGCGCGGCCCAGGACCGCCTCGTGGATGGGCAGGTTCACGGGCGGGACGTCTGCGTACTCGCTGCGGAACATCGGTTCCTCCTCGCGCGGGGGCGGGTGTCAGTACGACTTCGGCAGACCCAGGGTCTGGTGGGAGACGTAGTTGAGAATCATCTCCCGGCTCACCGGGGCGATACGCGCCACGCGCGCGGCCGTGATGAGCGAGGCGAGGCCGAACTCGCGGGTGAGTCCGTTGCCGCCGAGGGTGTGCACGGCCTGATCGACGGCCCTGGCGCAGGCTTCCCCGGCGGCGTACTTGGCCATGTTGGCGGCCTCGCCCGCTCCGGCGTCGTCGCCCGCGTCGTACAGCGCGGCCGCCTTCTGCATCATCAGCCGGGCCAGTTCCAGGTCGATGTGCGCCTGCGCGAGGGGGTGGGCGATGGCCTGGTGGGCGCCGATGGGGGACGTCCAGACGGTGCGGTCGCGGGCGTACTCGACGGCCCTGGCGACCGCGTACCGGCCCATGCCGATCGCGAACGCGGCCGTCATGATCCGCTCCGGGTTGAGCCCGGCGAACAGCTGGAGCAGGCCCGCGTCGTCTCCCCCGCCCACCAGCGCCCCGGCGGGCAGCCGGACGTCGTCGAGGGTCAGCTCGAACTGCTTCTCCTGGGCGTCGAGTTCCATGTCGATCTTGCGGCGGCCGAAGCCGGGGGTGTCCCGGGGGACGATGAACAGGCAGGGCTTGAGGCGGCCCGTGCGGGCGTCCTCGGTGCGGCCGACGACGAGGGTGGCGTCGGCGATGTCGACGCCGGAGACGAAGACCTTGCGGCCGCTGAGGAGCCAGTCGGCGCCGTCGCGGCGGGCGGTGGTGGTGATGCGGTGGCTGTTGGAGCCCGCGTCGGGTTCGGTGATGCCGAAGGCCATGAGGCGGCTGCCGTCGGCGAGGCCGGGGAGCCAGGTCCGCCGTTGTTCCTCCGTGCCGAAGCGGGCGATCACGGTGCCGCAGATGGCCGGGGACACGATCAGCATGAGCAGGGGGCAGCCGGCCGCGCCCAGCTCCTCCAGGACGATGGAGAGTTCGGTGATGCCGCCGCCCCCGCCGCCGTACGCCTCCGGCAGGTTGACGCCGAGGTAGCCGAGCCCGCCCGCCTCGGACCAGAGTGCGCGGTGGTCGTGGCCGCGGCCGTGGCGGGTGCCGAGGGCGGCCACGGCGGCGCGCAGGGCTCGGTGTTCCTCGGATTCGATGTGGGTGGTCATCGGCGTCCTTCGGTCTGCGGGTGGTGGGTGGGCGGTCGCGCGCACGCAGCCGCGCGTCGGTACGGCCGCGCGCCGTCAGCCGGCCGCGGTGACCACGGCCAGGAGGGTGCCGACCTCGACCTGCTGTCCCGGGGACACGTGCAGGGCGTCCAGGGTGCCGGTCGCCGGGGCGGTGATCTGGTGCTGCATCTTCATCGCCTCCAGCCAGAGGAAGGGCTGTCCGGCCCGTACGGCGGTTCCCCCGGACAGTCCGTCGGCGATGCGGACGACCGTGCCGGGCATGGGGGCGAGGAGGGAGCCGGGGGCGTGCTGGGCGGCGGGGTCGGGGAAGCGGGGCAGGGCGCGCAGGGTCGTGCCGCCGACGTGGACGTCGTCGCCGTAGCGGGCCACCGGGTAGGTGCGCCGGACGCCGTCCGCCTCCAGGACGACCCGTCGCGCGTCGGCGTGCAGGACGCGGACGCCGTCGGCTTCCAGGCGGCCCGCGCGGGTGTGCCGGTAGCGGACCTCGTGCTCCTCGCCGGCCATCGCGTACCGCTTGGTCTGCGGCTGGGAGGGCAGGTTGCGCCAGCCGCCGAAGCGGGAGCGGCCGTGCGCGTCGGCGAGGGCGGCGGCGAGCGGGGCGTACGGGTCGGGGGCGGGCGCGGTCAGCTCCGCCAGGTGCCGGCCGTAGAAGCCGGTGTCCATGCGGCCGGAGGTGAACTCCTCGTGCCGCAGCGAGCGCACGAGGAGGTCGCGGTTGGTGACGGGGCCGTGGACGGCGGCCCGCTCCAGCGCGCCGGACAGCTTGCGGATCGCCTCCGCGCGGGTGGGCGCGTGGGCGACGGCCTTGGCGATCAGCGGGTCGTAGTGGACGCCGACCGGGTCGCCGTCGGTGTAGCCGGTGTCGAGGCGGACGGTGTCCGGGACGGCGAGGCGGTGCAGGGTGCCGGTCTGCGGGGCCCAGTGGTGCGCCGGGTCCTCGGCGTACAGGCGGGCCTCGACGGCGTGGCCCCGCGCGGGTGGCGGCTCGTCGTCCAGGGCGTGGCCCTCGGCGACGCGGATCTGGAGGGCGACCAGGTCGATGCCGAACACGGCCTCGGTGACGGGGTGTTCGACCTGGAGGCGGGTGTTCATCTCCAGGAAGTGCGCGCGGTCGCCCGTGACGAGGAACTCGACGGTTCCGGCGCCGCGGTAGCCGACCGCGCGGGCGGCGCGCACGGCGGTCTCGTGCAGCTCCTGGGTCAGTTCGGGGCTCAGGCCGGGTGCCGGGGCCTCCTCGACGACCTTCTGGTGGCGGCGCTGGAGGGAGCAGTCGCGGGTGCCGAGCGCCCACACGGTGCCGTGGGTGTCGGCGAGGAGCTGCACCTCGACGTGGCGTCCGTCCTCGACGTACGGCTCGACGAACACCTCGTCGTCGCCGAAGGCGGCCCGTGCCTCCGCGCGGGCGGCGGCCAGCTCCCGCTCCAGGTCGGTGAGGCGCCGCACGACGCGCATGCCGCGTCCGCCGCCGCCCGCCGCCGCCTTCACCAGCACGGGGAGGTCGGCTTCGGTGACCTCGCGCAGGGGGGTGAGGCCGAGCAGTTCCTTGGCGCGGGTCTTGGACGCCATGGCCTCGATGGCCTCCGGGGGCGGGCCGATCCAGACCAGTCCCGCGTCGAGGACCGCGCGGGCGAAGCCGGGGTTCTCGGAGAGGAAGCCGTAGCCGGGGTGCACGGCGTCGGCGCCGGCCGCGAGGGCGGCCCGCACGATCAGGTCGCCGCGCAGGTAGGTGTCGGCGGGGGCGGCCCCCGGCAGCCGTACGGCGGTGTCCGCCACGCGCGCGTGGAGGGCGTTGTCGTCGGCGTCGGAGTACACCGCGACCGTGCGGATGCCCAGCTCGCGGCAGGTGCGGAAGACCCGGCAGGCGATCTCGCCCCGGTTGGCGACGAGCACAGAAGTGATCACGGGGTTCCCTCACATCCGGAAGACGCCGAAGCCGCCGCGCACGCCCTCGTAGGGCGCGGTGTGGACGGCGGACAGGCACAGGCCGAGGACGGTGCGGGTGTCGCGCGGGTCGATGACGCCGTCGTCGTAGAGCCGCCCGGACAGGAACATCGGCAGCGACTCGGACTCGATCTGCTGCTCCACCATGGCGCGCAGGGCGGCGTCCGCCTCGTCGTCGTACGGCTGCCCCTTGGCGGCGGCGGACTGCCGGGCGACGATCGACAGGACGCCCGCGAGCTGCTGCGGGCCCATGACGGCCGACTTGGCGCTGGGCCAGGCGAACAGGAAGCGCGGGTCGTAGGCGCGTCCGCACATGCCGTAGTGCCCGGCGCCGTAGGAGGCGCCCATCAGCACGGACAGGTGCGGGACCCGCGAGTTGCTCACCGCGTTGATCATCATGGCGCCGTGCTTGACGATCCCGCCCTGCTCGTAGCGGCTGCCCACCATGTAGCCGGTGGTGTTGTGCAGGAACAGCAGCGGGATGTCGCGCTGGTTGGCGAGCTGGATGAACTGGGCGGCCTTCTGGGACTCCTCGCTGAACAGCACCCCTCGGGCGTTGGCGAGGATGCCGACGGGGTAGCCGTGCAGGCTCGCCCAGCCGGTGGCCAGGCTGGTGCCGTACAGCGGTTTGAACTCGTCGAAGCGGGAGCCGTCGACGAGCCGGGCGATCACCTCGCGCGGGTCGAAGGGGATCTTCAGGTCGCCGGGGACGATGCCCAGCAGCTCCTCCGGGTCGTACTCCGGCGGCTCGGCGGGCCCCGGGTCCGGGTACGCCTTGCGGTGGTTGAGCCGGGCGACGACCCGCCGGGCCTGCCGCAGGGCGTCGGGTTCGTCCACGGCGAAGTGGTCGGCGAGGCCGGACACGCGCGCGTGCATCCCGGCGCCGCCCAGCGACTCGTCGTCGCTCTCCTCCCCGGTGGCCATCTTCACCAGCGGCGGCCCGCCGAGGAACACCTTCGCGCGCTCCTTGACCATGATCACGTGGTCGGACATGCCGGGCACGTACGCGCCCCCGGCGGTCGAGTTGCCGAAGACGACCGCGATCGTGGGGATCCCGGCGGCGGACAGCCGTGTGAGGTCCCGGAAGACCGCCCCGCCGGGGATGAAGATCTCCTTCTGGGACGGCAGATCCGCCCCGCCCGACTCCACGAGGCTGACGCAGGGCAGCCGGTTGGCGAGCGCGATGTCGTTCGCGCGGAGGGCCTTCCTCAGCGACCACGGGTTGCTGGCGCCGCCGCGCACGGTCGGGTCGTTGGCGGTGATCAGGCACTCCACGCCTTCGACGACCCCGATGCCGGTGACCAGGGAGGCCCCCACGGCGTACTCGCTGCCCCACGCGGCCAGCGGGGACAGCTCCAGGAACGGCGTGTCCGGGTCGAGCAGCAGCTCGATGCGCTCGCGGGCGAGCAGCTTGCCGCGCCGCCGGTGCCGCTCGACGTACTTCTCGCCGCCGCCCGCGAGGGCCTTGGCGTGCTCGGCGTCGAGTGCGGCGAGCTTGGCGAGCATGGCCTCGCGGTTCGCCGCGTAGGCGGGGTCGCGGGTGTCCAGGGCGGACGGGAGAACCGTCACAGCAGGGCCTCCGGGATGTCCAGGTGGCGGGAGCGCAGCCATTCGCCGAGGGCCTTGCCCTGCGGGTCGAAGCGGTGCCGGGCGGCGACCCCGGCGCCGAGGATCCCCTCGACGACGAAGTTCAGGGCGCGCAGGTTCGGGAGGGTGTGGCGGACGACGGCGAGGCCGTCGGTCTCGGGCAGCAGCCGCCGGAAGGCGTCCACGGTCAGGGTGTGGGCCAGCCACCGCCAGCCCTCGTCCGTCCGCGCCCACACCCCGACGTTGGCGTCGCCGCCCTTGTCCCCGCTGCGGGCTCCCGCGACGAGACCGAGGGGCGCGCGGCGCACGGGACCGGGCGGCAGCGGCTCGGGGAGCGGCGGCTCGTCGAGCGGGCGCAGCGGGCGGCTGTCCCGGGGCGCGGCCACGGCGATCCGGCGCCCGTCGTGGAGGACGGCCACCTGCTCGACCTCACCCTGCGGGACGTACGCGGCCTCGAACACCCCGTAGGGCGTGCCCTTCCCGGGTGGCTCCGTCACGTGGAAGCCCGGACAACTGGCGAGGGCGAGTTCCACGGCGGCGGCGGTGAGCGGCCGTCCGACGACGGCCTGGTCCGGGTCGCGGACCACCAGCCGGAGCAGGGCGCTCGCGGTCTCCTCGGTGGCGGCGTCGGCCCGGTCGGTGCGGACGAGTTCCCAGCGGACCTCGGACGGCGGCGACTTGGCCAGCGCCTCGCCCATCTGCTGCCGCACCAGTGCCGCCTTGGCCTCGATGTCCAGCCCGGTCAGCACGAAGACGACCTCGTTGCGGAAGCCGCCCAGCCGGTTGACGCCGACCTTGAGCGCGGGCGGCGGGGCCTCCCCGCGCACCCCCTCGATCCGCACCCGGTCGGACCCGTCCCGATCGAGCCGTACGGTGTCCAGGCGGGCGGTGACGTCGGGGCCGGCATAGCGTCCGCCGGCCGTCTCGTACAGCAGTTGCGCCGTGACCGTGCCGACGTCGACGAACCCGCCGGTGCCGGGGTGCTTGGTGATCACCGCGCTGCCGTCGGCGCGGATCTCGGCCAGCGGGAACCCGGGCCGGCGGACGTCGCCGTCCCGGAAGAAGGCGTAGTTGCCGCCGGTCGCCTGCGTCCCGCACTCCAGCACGTGCCCGGCGACGACGGCCCCCGCGAGCCGGTCGTACTCCGTCGGCGCCCACCCGAAGTGGGCGGCGGCGGGCCCGGTGACGAGCGCGGCGTCCGTCACCCGGCCGGTGACGACGACGTCGGCCCCCTCCCGCAGGCAGGCGGCGACGCCGAAGCACCCGAGGTAGGCGTGGGCGGCGAGGCTGCCGGGGTGCGCGGCGGTGCGGTCGTCGCCCTCCACGTGGGCGACCCGGACGGGGATGCCGAGCCGGTCCGCGAGGGCGCGCACCGCGTCGGCGAGCCCGGCCGGGTTCAGCCCGCCCGCGTTGGTGACGATCCGCACGCCCCGCTCGTGGGCGAGACCGAGGGTGTCCTCCAGTTGCCGCAGGAAGGTCCGGGCGTACCCGGCGGCCGGGTCCTTCAGCCGGTCCCGGGCGAGGATCAGCATGGTCAGCTCGGCGAGGTAGTCGCCGGTGAGGACGTCCAGGTCACCACCGGTCAGCATCTCGCGCAGCGCGTCGAAGCGGTCGCCGTAGAAGCCGGAGGCGTTGCCGACGCGGAGCACGGTCACGGGGTGCCCTCCCCCTTCGCCGGGCGCCCCGCGCCGGGCGGGCCCGCGAAGGCCTGCGCGATGTCCAGCCAGCGGTCCGCGTCGGGGCCCGCGGCGCGCAGCGCGAGGTCGGCGCGGTTCGCCCGCTGGGTGACGAGCAGGCAGAAGTCGAGGGCCGGCCCGGTGACGCGCTGGGGCGCGCCCTCGGGGCCGTAGGCCCACCGCTCCCCGGCCGGGCCGGTCAGCTCGACGCGGAAGGGGGCGGCGGGGGCCGGCAGCCCGTGCACGGAGAACGCGAAGTCCCGGGTGCGGACCCCGAGGCGGGCGATGTGCCGGATGCGGTCGGTGGGGGCGCGGGTGACGCCGAGCGCGTCGGCGACGTCCAGTCCGTGGGCCCACGTCTCCATGAGCCGGGCGGTGGCCATGGACGCGGCGGACATCGGCGGCCCGTACCAGGGGAAGCGGGCACCGTCCGGGGCGGCGCGCAGCGCCCGGTCGAACGCGGTACGGCCGTCCCGCCAGCGCGCCAGCAGTTCGGCGGGCGGGAGCGCCGCTCCCTCCTCGGCGCCCTCGTCGACGAAGGAGTCCGGGGCGGCGAGCGCCTTCTCGACCAGCGCCCGGAAGCCCTCCGCGTCGGTCACGGCGAGCAGCGCGGAGCGGTCCGTCCAGGCGAGGTGGGCGATCTGGTGGGCGACGGTCCAGCCGGCGGCGGGGGTCGGAAGCGCCCAGCGGCCGGGTGTCAACCCGGCGACCAGGGCGTCGAGTTCGTCGCTCTCGGCGCGGAGGTCGTCGAAGACGGGCAGAGACGTCGGCGAGGGCGTCGGGTCGGCCATGGGGGGAGCATGGCAGCGGGCCAGGAAACAATCAAGCACGCTTGCATGGATTTGTTTTCCACAACGCCCCTGCGACGTGTGCGCGTGAGGCTACTCTCGGTGACGGGAGGTGGTCCGTGTGTACGTCCGCGAACTGGACCCCAGCGCCTCCGCGCTGGACTACTACGGGTACGAGCTGCGCCGGGCGCGGGAGGCGGCCGGGCTGACCCAGGCGCAGCTCGGCTCGATCGTCTTCTGCACGGGGTCCCTGATCGGGCAGATCGAGACAGCGGCGAAGGTTCCCCAGCGGGAGCTGTCCGAGCGGCTGGACGCGGCGCTGGGGACGGACGGGTTGTTCTCACGGCTGGTCGGTCTGGTGCTGCGGAGCCAACTTCCCGGCTGGTTCCGGCCGTTCGCCGACTTGGAAGCACGGGCCACCCACATCGCCACGTTCCAGTCACAGGTGGTGTACGGGCTGCTCCAGACTCCGGCCTATGCGAGGGCGGTGCTGGAAGCGGGGCTGACGGACGCACTCGATGAACAGGTCGCGGCCCGCATGGACCGCCAGCGTGTTCTGAAGCGGGACGACCCGCCGTTGATCTGGGTCGTACTGGACGAGGTGGTCCTGCACAGGCCATTCGGAGGCAGGGAAGTCATGCGGGAGCAACTCACCCACCTGCTGGACCTTCAAGATCGTCGACATGTACGCGTACAGGTGCTGCCCCTCGGCACAGGAAACCACCCCGCGACTGCTGGCTCGTTCACGGTCCTGCGCTTCGACCGCGACCCGGACATCAGCTACTCCGAAAACTACGATGCTGGGTATATGACCGCTAATCCCAGCGTCGTCAGGGACTGTTCGCATCGTTACGATCACCTACAGGCCGCAGCCCTCTCCATCGAGGGCTCGGCGGCGCTGATCGCCCGCGTACGGGAGGAACGCTATGCAGAGCAGCCGGAACTTGACGGGAGCGCGGTGGCGTAGGTCGTCGTACAGCGGCGGCACAGGCGGCGAATGCATCGAGTGCGCACCTCTCGGCAGCGCCACCTGGCGGAAGTCCTCCTACAGCGGTGACACCGGCGGTGACTGCGTGGAGGTCGCCGATCTCAGTGCCCACATAGCCGTCCGCGACTCCAAGGACCCCGCCGCCGGCGTGTTCACCGTCGCTCCGGGTGCCTTCGCGGCGTTCGTCGGCGCCGCCGCCGGGGACCTGCTCGGCTAGGGCCTGTCGTTCGGATCACCCCGGCGTCGCGGGCTGATCCGAACGAAAGGCCCTGGGTCACTCCAGCACCGTCTGCTTCCCCCGGCTCACCTGCGTCCGCACCGCGCCCATGCTCGCGGCGATGACCAGGGCGATGGCGAGGGCCTGGGTGGGGGCGAGGGCCTGGTCGAGGAGCAGGAAGCCGGCCGTCGCGGCGATGGCGGGCTCCAGGCTCATGAGGACGGCGAAGGTGGAGGCGGGCAGGCGGCGCAGGGCGAGGAGTTCGAGGGTGTAGGGGAGGACGGAGGAGAGGACGGCCACCGCCGCGCCGAGCCCCACGGTCACCGGATCGAGCAGTTTGCCGCCCGCTTCCGCGATGCCCAGCGGGAGGAACAGCACCGCGCCGACCGCCATCGCCAGGGCCAGTCCGTCGGCCTGGGGGAAGCGGCGGCCGGTGCGGGCGCTGAAGACGATGTACGCGGCCCACATCGCGCCCGCGCCGAGCGCGAACGCCGCGCCCACCGGGTCGAGGTCGCCGAAGCCCCCGCCGCCGAGGAGGAAGACCCCGGCGAGTGCGAGGCCCGCCCAGACCAGGTTGACCGCGCGGCGGGACGCGACGACCGACAGCGCGAGCGGACCCAGCACCTCCAGGGTCACGGCGGGACCCAGCGGGATGCGGTCGACGGCCTGGTAGAAGAGGCCGTTCATGCCGGCCATGGTGAGGCCGAAGACGACGACCGTGCCCCAGTCGGTGCGGGAGTGGCCGCGCAGGCGGGGGCGGCACACCAGCAGCAGGACCACCGCCGCCACCGCGAGCCGGAGGGCGACGACCCCCAGCGCGCCCGCCCTCGGCATCAGCATCACGGCCAGGGCGCCGCCGAACTGCACCGAGACGCCGCCCGCGAACACCAGCCCCACGGGTCCGAGCGAGCCGAGGCGGCGCGGGGCGCCAGGGGGTGCGGCGGTCGGGGAGGCTACGGCTGCGGTCGTGGCGGTGTCCGGGGTGGTCACGGGCGGTCCAGGGGGCTCGATTCGGTGACGTTCGTTCATCTCGCTGTACTCAGAAGTCCAGGGTAGTGGACTGAAACAGGTGTGTGAAGTGCTGACGCCTCTGACATCGCCCCCGTCGCCGATCACCACGGCCGACGCCGCCGCCCGCCTCCGTCGGCCGCCGTCCGCCGGATCGTCGACGCGTGCGCGCGCCACGGCATCGGCCCGGCACCGCCCCCCGGGAGCAGCGGCGCGGGCCCGTGTCACCGCGTGCGGCCGGAGTCTCGCCATCCTTCCCCCGGGGCGGGCCGCGCGTCCGTGCCGTCCGCCAGGGCCTGCGCCAGCACCTCCGCCAGGTGCCGTCCCCGCACCCCGCCGAGCTGCTCAAGCTGGGTGCGGCAGGAGAAGCCGTCCGCGAGGATCACCGCCCCTTCGGGGGCTTCCCGGACCGCGGGCAGCAGCTGTTCCTCCGCGCAGGCGGCCGAGACCGCGTAGTGGCCGCGTTCGAAGCCGAAGTTGCCCGCGAGGCCGCAGCAGCCGCCGGACAGTTCGCCGGTGAGGCCGGCGGCGGCGCGCAGCCGGCGGTCGGCGGCGTCACCGAGGACCGCGTGCTGGTGGCAGTGGGTCTGGCCGGCGGCCGGGCGGTCGAGGCGGGGCGGGATCCAGCCGGGGGCGAGGCGGTCCAGGCCCTCGGCGAAGGTGAGGACACGGGAGGCGAGGCGCCGCGCGCGCGGGTCGTCGCCCAGCAGCTCGGGCAGGTCGGTGCGCAGGGCCGCCGCACAGCTCGGTTCCAGCACGACCACCGGGGTGCCGGACTCCAGCACGGGCGCCATGAGGTCCAGCGTCCGGCGCATGACGGCGCGGGCGCGGTCGAGCTGGCCCGTGGAGACGTACGTCAGGCCGCAGCAGACCCGCGGCCGGCGGCCCGGCGGCAGCGTCACGCGCAGGCCCGCCGCCTCCAGCACCCGGACCGCCGCGCGGCCCACCGAGGGCGTCAGGTGCTCGGTGAAGGTGTCCGGCCACAGCACCACCTCCGGGCCCCGCGCCCCCGCGGCCGGCCGCCGCGCCCGCCACCACCGGCTGAACGTGCGTGGCGCCAGCCGCGGGATCTCCCGCTCCGCCGCGATCCCGCCCAGCCGCTTCCCCAGCCGGGCCAGCGGAGGGACCGCGGCCAGCGCGTTGACCAGCGGGGCCGTACGCGTACGGTCCACCGCGCGCAGCCACTCCGGGAGCCGGCCCATGCTGTGGTGGGCGGCGGGGCGGCGGCGCCCGGCGTAGTGGTGGTGCAGGAACTCCGCCTTGTAGGTGGCCATGTCGACGCCGACCGGGCAGTCCGAGCGGCAGCCCTTGCAGGACAGGCACAGGTCGAGCGCGTCGCGGACCTCCGTGGAGCGCCAGCCGCCGGTGATCACCTCGCCCGCGAGCATCTCGTGCAGCAGCCGGGCCCGCCCGCGCGTGGAGTGCTCCTCCTCGCCGGTCGCCCGGAAGGAGGGGCACATGACGGCCGGGCCGCCCACCGTCGCCGTACGGCACTTCGCCACGCCCACGCACCGGCGGACCGCCGCCGCGAAGTCACCGCCGTCGGCCGGGTAGCCGAAGGCCACGTCGACCGGGCGGCGGGGCAGGGGGGCGAAGCGGAGGTTGGCGTCGAGGGGGTGCGGGCGGACCAGCATCCCGGGGTTGAGCAGGTCGTCCGGGTCCCAGACGGCCTTCGCGCGCTCGAAGAGGGCCACCGTCCCCGCGCCGTACATCCTCGGCAGCAGTTCGGCCCGCGCCTGCCCGTCGCCGTGCTCCCCGGACAGCGATCCCCCGTGCGCGACCACGAGGCCGGCCAGCTCCTCGGAGAAGGCACGGAAGCGGGCCACGCCCTTCCCGGTCAGCAGGTCGAAGTCGATGCGGACGTGGATGCAGCCGTCACCGAAGTGCCCGTACGGCGTGCCGCGCAGGCCGTGGGCGGTCAGCAGCGCCCGGAAGTCGCGCAGGTACGCGCCGAGCCGGGCGGGCGGGACCGCGCAGTCCTCCCAGCCGGGCCATGCCTCGGTGCCGTCGGGCATCCGGGTCGCCGTGCCGCTCGCGTCCTCCCGGATGCGCCACAGCGCCCGCTGTCCGCCCGGGTCGGTCACCACCAGGGCGTCGACGACGTCGGCGGCCCGCCGGACCGCCTCCGCACGCGCGCGTGCCTCCGCCTCCGACTCGCCGCCGGCCTCGACGAACAGCCAGGCCCCGCCCCGCGGCAGCGCGGCCGGGGACGGCACCAGGTCGGCGGCCATGCCCTCGACGGTCAGCGGCCGGTACGGCAGCAGGCCCGCCGCCGCCTCCGCGGCCGCGCTCTCGTCGGCGTACCCCAGCACCGCCAGGGCCCGCGCCCGCGGCGACTCCACCAGCCGCACCACCGCCTCCGTCAGCACCCCGAGGGTGCCCTCGGAGCCGCAGAAGGAGCGGGCCACGTCGGCGCCGTTCTCGGGCAGCAGCGCGTCCAGGGCGTAGCCGGAGATGCGGCGCGGCAGCTCCGGGAAGCCGGTCCGCAGCCGGGCCAGCTCGCCCTCCACCAGGGCGCGCAGCCCGTCCGGCGCCCCGGCCCAGCCCGGCCCGAGCCGCAGCCGCCGCCCCCGCGCGGTGACCACCGCCAGCTCGCGCACGTTGTCCGCGGTCGTCCCCCAGGCGACCGAGTGGGAGCCGCAGGAGTTGTTGCCGATCATTCCGCCCAGGGTGCAGCGGCTGTGCGTGGACGGGTCGGGCCCGAAGCGCAGTCCGTGCGGCGCGGCGGCCTCCTGGAGCCGGTCGAGGACGAGTCCCGGCTGGACGACGGCCGTGCGCGCGCCGGGGTCCAGGGCCAGCACCCGGTTCATGTGCCGGGTGAAGTCGAGCACCACCCCGGTCCCCGTGGCCTGCCCCGCGATCGACGTGCCGCCGCCGCGGGCCACCACCGGCACCCCGCGCTCCCGGCACACGCCCAGCGCCGCCACGACGTCGTCGGCGTCCCGGGGCGCGACGACGCCCAGCGGGACGCGCCGGTAGTTGGACGCGTCCATGGTCGTGAGCGCCCGCGCCGTGGTGTCGAAGCGCACCTCGCCCCGCACGGCGGCCCGCAGTTCGGCTTCGAGATCCGTCATGCCTCCAGCATGCATCCGGCCACCGACAGTGACGGCCGGGCGGTCCGCTCGTAGATCAGCACAGGTCCACGGGGCGGAGATCTCGTCTCATCCGACGGACACGTCTCCGCGGGGTTTCGGCGACCGGATACGCTCCGTCTCGTGGCTGAGATCCAGATTCCTGCTGACATCAAGCCCGCGGACGGTCGATTCGGCGCGGGTCCCTCCAAGGTGCGGGTGGAGGCGCTGGACGCCCTGGCCGCCACCGGTACGTCCCTGCTCGGCACCTCCCACCGCCAGGCCCCGGTCAAGAACCTGGTCGGCCAGGTGCGCGAGGGCATCTCCGAGCTGTTCCAGCTGCCCGACGGCTACGAGGTGGTCCTCGGCAACGGCGGCTCCACCGCGTTCTGGGACATCGCGACCCACGGCCTGATCGAGAACAAGTCGCAGCACCTCACCTTCGGCGAGTTCAGCTCGAAGTTCGCCAAGGCCGCGAAGCTGGCCCCCTGGCTGGCCGAGCCGACGGTGATCGCGAGCGACCCCGGCACGCACCCCGAGCCGCGGGCCGAGGCGGGCGCCGACGTCTACGCGTTCACCCACAACGAGACCTCGACCGGTGTCGCCATGCCGGTCAAGCGGGTGGAGGGCGCCGACGAGGGCGCGCTCGTCCTGGTCGACGCCACCTCCGGCGCGGGCGGCCTCCCGGTCGACATCGCCGAGACGGACGTCTACTACTTCGCCCCGCAGAAGTCCTTCGCCTCCGACGGCGGCCTGTGGATCGGCGTGTTCTCCCCGGCGGCGATCGAGCGCGCCGAGCGGATCCACGCCTCCGGCCGCCACATCCCGGAGTTCTTCTCGCTGCCGACGGCGATCGACAACTCCCGCAAGAACCAGACGTACAACACCCCGGCCCTGTCGACGCTGTTCCTGCTGAACCAGCAGCTTGAGTGGATCAACGGCCAGGGCGGCCTGGACTGGGCGGTGCGCCGCACGGCCACCTCCGCGCGGACGCTGTACGGCTGGGCCGAGGACGTCAAGTTCGCCAGCCCGTTCGTCGCCGACCCGGCCAAGCGCTCGGCCGTCATCGGCACGATCGACTTCACCGACGAGGTGGACGCCGCCGCGGTCGCCAAGGTGCTGCGCGCCAACGGCATCGTCGACACCGAGCCGTACCGCAAGCTGGGCCGCAACCAGCTCCGCGTGGCGATGTTCCCGGCGATCGAGCCGTCGGACGTCGAGGCGCTGACCCAGTGCATCGACTACGTCATCGACAAGCTCTGACCCACCCGCGGGACGATCGACCCGGCCGAGGGGCGCCCGGTGCCGACCGGGCGCCCCTCGTCGTGTCCGGCCCGTCCGCCCCGTGCCTCAGCGGCTGAGCCGCTGGAACCGGCGTACCGCCAGCGGCAGGAAGACCGCCGTGAGGACCAGCGGCCAGAGCGCGGACATCAGCAGCGCGTGCTGTTCCACCCAGGAGTCGCCGTGGCCGGCCGGGGTGCCGAACAGGTCGCGGGCGGCGGCGGCCGTCGAGGAGATCGGGTTCCAGGCGGCGACCCAGCCGAGCCAGTCGGGCATCAGCTGCGGGGCCACGAAGATGCTGGAGATCATCGTCAGCGGGAAGGCGACCGCGAACAGGCCGCCCGCCGCCTCCGGGTTGGGCACGATCAGCCCGAGCCAGACACCCACCCAGATCAGGGCGAACCGCAGCCACAGCAGCAGGCCGAACGCGCCGGCGAAGGCCCAGCCGCCGTCCGGGCGCCAGCCCATCGCGAGGGCGGTCAGCATCATGATGGCCAGCTCGGCGCAGGCCACCAGCAGGTCGGTGACGCCCCGGCCCGCCACCACCGCCGACGACGACATCGGCATCGAGCGGAAGCGGTCGATGACGCCCTTCGTCGAGTCGTGGACCACCACCGTCGCGGTGTTGATGAAGCCGAACGCCATCGTCATGACGAACATGCCCGGCATCAGGAAGTCCTTGTAGTCCCCGCCGCCGGGCACCTGCATGGCGCTGCCGAAGACGTAGCCGTACAGGAGGACCGACAGGATCGGGAAGCCGAGCTGCCAGGCGATGTTGACCGGCTGGCGCTGGTAGTGGGTCAGGCCCCGGCGGACGATGTTCCAGCAGTCGGCCAGCAGCCAGTACACGCGTCCGCGCGCGGGTGCCTCGGTGAGCTGCGCAGTGGTCATGCCGCGGTCTCCTCGTCCTGCTTGGCGCGGTGTCCGGTCAGGCGCAGGAACACGTCGTCGAGGCTGGGCCTGCGCAGCCCGATGTCCTCGACCTTCACGCCCTCGTCCTGGAGGGTGCGGGCGACGTCCGTGAGGGCCGCCACCCGGTCGGTGACCGGCGCGTGCACGCGCAGCTCGGTGTCGTCGGACTCGGGTTCGCCGTCCGAGACCCGGGCGATCGCCTTCGCCACGCGCGGCAGGTCCGCCCGGTCGGCGGCCACCACCTCGATACGGTCGCCGCCGACCCGGTCCTTCAGCCCGTCCGGGGTGTCGTCGGCGATGGCGCGGCCCTGGTCGATGACCGTGATGCGGGAGGCCAGCTTGTCGGCCTCCTCCAGGTACTGGGTGGTCAGCAGGACCGTGGTGCCGCCCGCCACCAGGGCCCGCACCGACTCCCAGACCTCGCCCCGGCTGCGCGGGTCGAGTCCCGTGGTCGGCTCGTCCAGGAACAGCACGGCCGGGGCGAGGATCATCGACGCGGCCAGGTCCAGGCGGCGGCGCATGCCGCCGCTGTAGCCGCTCACGCCCTTGTCGGCCGCCGCGGTCAGGTCGAACCGCTCCAGCAGTTCGGCCGCCCGCTGCCGGGCCCGTCGGCCGCCGAGGTGGAAGAGGCGGCCGAACATCTCCAGGTTCTGGCGGCCGGTCAGCACCTCGTCCACGGCCGCGTACTGGCCGGTGAGGCCGATCCGGGCGCGCACCTCGCGGGGCCGGCGGGCCACGTCGAGCCCGGCCACCTCGGCCCGTCCGCCGTCCAGCCGGATCAGCGTGGACAGGATGCGCACGGCGGTGGTCTTGCCGGCCCCGTTCGGACCGAGCAGGCCGTGCACGGTGCCCTCGCGGACGGCCAGGTCGAAGCCGTCCAGGGCGCGTTTCTCGCCGTACCGCTTCTCCAGGCCCTCGGCGTGTACCGCGTAACCGTCCATCGCTCTCTTCCTCCCCTTGACCCCTCAACTGCTTACACCGTACCCGATTGCGCGTACGCCGTAAGCAGTTTTTTTCCGGGGGTTTTAAGCTGAGGTCATGACGAGCGGCGACAAGGGCATGACCGACACCAGTGGCAGCGGCGACATCGTCCGCACCCTCGAACTGCTCTGGGACACCGGCCCGCGCCCGAGCCGGGGCCCCAAGCCCGCCCTCACCCTCGACCAGATCGTGGAGGCCGCCGTCCGGGTCGCGGACACCGAGGGCCTCGAAGCGGTCTCCATGCGCCGCGTCGGCGCCGAGCTGGGCACCAGCGCCATGTCGCTGTACCGGTACGTCCCCGGCAAGGCCGAGCTGCTCGACCTCATGCTGGACCGCGTCCAGCGCCCGGGCGAGGACCCCGACGGCCTCGGCGACGACTGGCGCTCCGCCCTGGAGGGCATGGCCCGCGCCACCCTCGCCCTCTACCGGCGCCACCCCTGGCTGCTGCACGTCAACCAGTCCCGGCCGATCCTCGGCCCGAGCGCGCTCGACGGCATGGAGAAGGTGCTCTCCCGGATCCGGCCGATGGGACTGAGCGACCCCGAGCTGATCTCGGCGATCCTGGTGATCGACTCGTACGTCGTCGGCGCCGCGCGCACCCAGGTCTACCAGGAGGAGGCCGAGCGCCGGTCCGGGCTGACCACCGCCGAGTTCTTCGCCGCCCAGGCCCCGGTCCTGGAGAAGGTCATGACCACGGGGCGCTACCCCGTCATGGCCGGCCTGTCCGACGACACCTGGAGCTCCGACTTCGACCACTTCGAGTTCGGACTGCAACGGATCCTCGACGGACTGGACGTGTTCGTGTCACAGCGGGCCCGGGAGCGATCAGCGGACACGTAGGCTCCCGCCGTCGGCGCTTCACGGTGAACCGCCGGCTCAGGGAGGGGAACCCACCACATGGCACTTCGTACGTTCCTGCGCACCCTCGGCCCGGGCGCGCCGTCCGTCGACACCGTCGTCACCACGGCCCGTGTCCGGCCCGGCGCCCCGCTCCAGTGCGAGGTCACCGTGCGCGGCGGCGGCGCGGACCTGGACGTGGAGCGGCTGCGGCTCGAACTCGTCGTCCGCGCGGAGGACCTGGAGCCGGACGGCTCCACCGGCTGGAACAACCCGTACGTCGTCACCGAGACGGCCGTCGGCCCCTTCCGGCTGCCGCAGGGCGGGACCGTCGTCCGGCGGATCGCGCTGGACGTGCCCTGGGAGATGCCGCTCACCCACGAACGGGGCCTGAGGCTGTCCGGCAGCCGCGTCGCCGTCCGCACCGAACTGGCCGTGGACAGCGCCGCGGACAAGGGCGACTTCGACGAGATCGAGGTGCACGCGCTGCCCGCGCAGGAACTGCTCTTCCAGGTCTACCAGGACCTCGGCTTCCGCTTCCACGAGTCCGAGGTCAAGCTCGGCAGGGAGCGCTGGCCGGACCGGATGAAGGACCGCCGCACCGCGCCCTTCTGGCAGGAGCTGGACTTCTGGTTCCCCGCCTCCTGGAACCGGGGCACCCAGGAGCTGGAGACGGTGCTCATCACCCGCCCCGACGCACTCGACGTCCACCCCGGCGGCTACCCCCCGGTGACACTGCCCGCCGGCGAACCCGACCGCGCCGCGTGGCGGCAGGCGGTCGAGGAGCACATCCGCTCGTACTGGGCCTGACCGGCCCGCCGGGGCCCGCCCGCCGGGCCCCGGCGCTCACTTCCTGCGCCGCAGCCTGCTCAGCCCCACCAGGGCGGCCACGGCCGCGCCCACGGCGAGTGCGCCCCTGCCGATGCTGATCCCGCCGCCTCCGTCGTCGTCCCCGTCGTCGTCCCGCGCGGTCCCGCCCGCCGGCGCGGGCGACCCGGAACCCCCGGTCCCGCCGCCGGGCGCCTCCCCCGGCTCCACCGAACTCCCCGCGCCCTCGGCGCCGTACATCAGCCGCGACCCGTCGGCGGTGTACGTGACGGACTCGCCCTGGCCGAGGAACGGCACGCTCAGCCGGCCGGTCCGCTCGATCCGCCCGCCGTTCCAGTCGTAGGCGACCGCCCCGAAGTAGCTGCGCACGACGAGCCGTTCGCCGTCCGGGGACAGGGCGGCGTCGGTGGCCTCCAGGTCGGGGACGTCGGCGACGCGCGTGAACACGTTGCCGCCGGAGGCGGTCAGTTCGGGCGGCCCCTGGTAGAGGTGGCTGCCCCGCTCGTCCTTGTCGACGATGTAGACGCGCCCCGTCCTCGGGTGCACCACCAGCGACTCGGCGTCCCGCGCGCCGTCCGCGTACGTCACCACGTACTGCGTGGCGGGCACCGTCGCGTCCTTCAGGGTCTTCGGCTCGGGCAGCCGGTAGATCCACACGTGCGGCCAGCTGCCGCCGAGGTTGTCGCCGATGTCGCCCACGTAGATCTGGTCGTCCGGCCCGATGGAGATCGCCTCGACGTCCCGCGGGCTGCCCACCCCGGTGAGCGTGAGCGTCGCGACCGTCTCGCCCGTCCGGCTGTCCACGGCGTACAGGTGGGCGCCGTCGTCGCTGTCGTTGTGGGTCCAGTAGATCCCCGGGTGCTGCCGGGAGGCGGCCAGGCCGCTGGACTCGGTGATGCGCGGGTCCTTGATGGTGAACCCTTCGCCCGCCTCGGCTGCGGAGGCGGGCGGCATGGCGAGCGCCCCGGTGACGAGGGCCGCGGCGAGGAGCACGAACGTTCGGCGCATGCCCCAAGCCTGCCACCCCCGGCCCGTGTTCACGGCGGGTGGCAGGCCTCACACCCCGCGCCGAGTCCGCCCGTCCCGTGGATCGTCCATCATGAGCGGATGCTCAGGTTCATGCCCGTAGGCGACTCCATGACCATCGGCAGCGCGGGCGAACACACCTGGCGTCACCGTATGTGGCAGCACCTGTGCGCGACGTACGGCGGCCCGTTCACCCTCGTCGGACCGCGCGAGACGCTGTACGACAAGGCGGCCGGCGCGCCCACGTCGTACGCCTACGCCGACCCCGGCTTCCCCCGCGCCCACCTGGCCGGCTGGGGCGAGGGCTGGCTGCACATGGCACCGCTCGTCGGGGACGCGGTCCGCGAGACCCGCGCGGACGTCCTGCTGGTCTCCCTCGGCCTGATCGATCTGGGCTTCTACACCAACGCCGAGCAGACCGCGGAGAACGTGCACGCCTTCGTCGCCGCGGCCCGGCAGGCCGAGCCGCGCGTCCGGATGGTGATCCTGCCGGTGATCCCCAACATCCGCGCCCGGCAGGACCCTCCGTTCGCCGAGCAGGTCACCCGCTTCAACGAACTCCTGGCCAAGGCGGTCGCCGACCTGGACACCGCCCGCTCCCCCCTGCTCCTCGCCTCGCCCCCGGCCGCGTGGGACATCCACCGCGACACCTACGACGGCACCCACCCCAACGCGAGCGGCGAGCACAGGATCGCGGGCGCGTTCGCGCAGGCGATGTGGCAGGGGTGGGGGGTCGGCGGCGAGTACGGCGCGTGACCGGCCGGACGTTCGTATCGTTGTACTGCGCGGACGCACCCGTTCGGGGGGCGGCCGGGGAGGAGCGCCACGATGACCGTCCTTGAAGACAGGATCGCGATGGCCGAGAGCGACAACACGATGACGCTCGACGACATGTTCGAGCGGCTCGAGAAGATGCCCGTCCCCGAGGGATACAAGGTCGAGATCGTCGAGGGGACCGTCTACATGTCGCCGCAGCGGGACACCCACTGGGAGATCATCCTGGACATCGTCGAACAGCTGCGCACGAAGTATCCGCGCAAGCGCATCAAGTCCGACGTGCGGATCGACTACCCGGGACACCTCAACGGCTTCGCGACCGACGTGACCGTGATTGCGGAGGACGCCACGAAGACGGAGAGCGGCCACTGGTGCTGCGAGGACGTCATGTTCGTCGCCGAGATCATCTCCAGGAGCACCGGCCAGAACGACTACGGCCCCAAGAAGACCGCCTACGCCACCGCCGAAGTCCCGGTCTACCTGGTCGCCGACCCGTACCAGGGCCGCTGCCACCTCTACACCGATCCCAAGGACGGTGACTACGAGGTCGAGACGATCGTCTCCTTCGGCAAGGACCTCGACCTCACCGGCACCGTCGTCGACCTCGTGCTGAGGACGGACGAGTTCCCCCGCGACTGACCGCCGGCCCGCCCTTGCTTCGAGCGCACTCCAAGCCGTTGGCTAGGTGTTCATGAAGTACACGCAGCTCGGACGTACGGGACTCAAGGTCAGCCGCCTCGTCCTCGGCACCATGAACTTCGGCCCGCAGACCGACGAGGCCGACAGCCACACGATCATGGACGCCGCCCTGGACGCGGGCATCAACTTCTTCGACACCGCGAACGTGTATGGATGGGGGGAGAACAAGGGCCGCACCGAGCAGATCATCGGCAGCTGGTTCGCCAAGGGCGGCGGGCGCCGCGACAAGGTCGTCCTGGCCACCAAGGTGTACGGCAACATGGCCGGGGACGGCCCGTCCACCTGGCCCAACCACGACAAGCTGTCCGCGGTGAACATCCGCCGCGCGGTCGACGCCAGCCTCCAGCGCCTCGGCACCGACCACATCGACGTCTACCAGTTCCACCACATCGACCGGGCCACCCCGTTCGAGGAGATCTGGCAGGCCATCGACGTCCTCGTGCAGCAGGGCAAGATCCTCTACGCCGCCTCCAGCAACTTCCCCGGCTACAAGATCGCCCAGGCCAACGAGGCCGCCGCCCGGCGCGGCTCCCTCGGTCTGGTCAGCGAACAGTGCCTCTACAACCTGTTCGAGCGGCGCGCCGAGATGGAGGTCATCCCGGCCGCCCAGGAGTACGGGCTGGGCGTCATCCCCTGGTCGCCGCTGCACGGCGGCCTGCTCGGCGGAGTGATCCGCAAGGAGGGCGAGGGCAGCCGCCGCGCCTCCGGCCGGTCCGCCGAGACCCTCGCCGACCCGGCCGTGCGCGCCCGGATCCAGTCGTACGAGGACCTGCTCGACAAGCACGGTCTGGAGCCCGGCGAGGTCGCCCTGGCCTGGCTGCTCACCCGCCCCGGCGTCACCGGCCCCATCGTCGGCCCGCGCACCCTGGCCCAGCTGGAGTCGGCCCTGCGCGCGCTCGAGCTGGAGCTGTCGCCGGAGCTGCTGACCGGCCTGGACGAGATCTTCCCGGGCCCGGGCCCGTCCCCGGAGGCCTTCGCCTGGTGACACCGGGCAGCGGCCCGCGAGGGCGCGGGGAACTGCGCGACGAGCCGCGGACGGCCCGCGGCCGGAAGACGCGGCAGTTCCCCGCCGCTATCCTCCCAGCGCCGAAGCCAGGGCCACGACGACGAACATCAGCACGAGCGCACCGGCCATGATCCGGTTCCGGGTTTTCGGGTCCACGTACCGAGACTAACCGGCCGCGCCCAGCGGCCAGCGGGCGACCGCCTCGTAGCGCGGCTGTGCGCCGGGCTCCGCGGACCGCGGGAGGCGGCTGCGCACCAGGACCAGCTCCGCCACCGTCCAGGTGCGGCTGGTGAACGCGTGGAGGGCCTGGACGTACGGCCGTACGTCCACGGCCGTCCGGCTGCGGGCCACCGTCAGGTGGGCCTGGTAGCGGCGGTGCTCCCCCATCGGGACACCCGCCTTGCGCGCCGCGGACTCCGCGCGGTCGGCCAGCAGCCGCAGCGTCGCCACGTCGCCGTCCGCGCCGGTCCACAGCGCCCGCCCGTGCCCGAACTGGCCGCCGCCGCGCAACGCCAGCGGGAAGGGCTCGGTGCGCCGCGCGGCGCGCTCCAGGCGGGCCGAGAGTTCCGGCAGCAGCTCCTCGTCCACCTCGCCGTAGAAGGCGAGCGTGAAGTGCCAGCCGGGGCGCCCGGTCCAGCGCAGCCCGCCCGCGCCGGGCAGCGCGCGCAGCGCGGCCAGCTCCGCGGCGAGCTCCCCGGCGACCTCGTCGGGCGGCAGCACGGCGGCGAAAAGTCTCATGCGGCCAGCGTGGCAGGGATCGGGCCGGAGATCACGCCGGATCGGAGGGGCGGGCCGGCGGCCGAGGAGACGTGCGCCGAGGAGTACGCCGCGCGGGCGGCGGCGTGCTGCACCGCGCACGCGGCACGAGGACCGCCCGGCGGGAAGCCCCTGCCGGGCCCGGCCGCGCCCGGCCCGGAGGGCACGCGCCCCCGGGGGCCGGTGGGCCGGTCAGGCCGCCGTCGCCAGCTCCTTGCGCCGCTCGCGCGGCACGAAGCGCACCGTCGGGTGCCCGTGGTTCCAGCCGACGGCGAGGCGCAGGCCGCCGGTGCGGGCGAGGATCAGGCCGATCGTGGCGGCGGCCAGCGCGGCGATCGCGCCGCCCGCGGCGAGACCGGCCCGGGCGCCGTAGGTGTCGGTGATCCAGCCGACGATCGGCGCGCCGACCGGGGAGCCGCCGAGGAACACCATCATGTAGAAGGCCATCACCCGGCCGCGCATGGCCGGGTCGGTGGCCATCTGGATACCGGTGTTGGCGGTGACGTTGACCGTCATGCCGAAGATGCCGAGCGGGATCATCAGCGCCGCGAACATCCACAGCTGCGGGGTGGCCGCGGCGACGATCTCCACCGTGCCGAACACCAGCGCCGCCGTGCTCAGCACCCGCAGGCGGGCCGTGCCGCGCCGGGCGGCGAGCAGGGCACCGGTGAGGGAACCGACCGCCATGAGCGTGTTGAACAGGCTGTAGGTGCCGGCGCCGGCGTGGAAGACGTCGTCGGCGAAGGCGGTGAGGTAGACGGGGAAGTTGAAGGCGAAGGTGCCGACGAAGCCGACCAGGACGATCGGCCAGATCAGCTCCGGGCGGCCCGCGACGTAGCGCAGGCCCTCGCGCAGCTGGCCCTTGCCGCGCGGGGCGCGCTCGACGACGTGCAGGTCGCGGGCGCGCATCAGCAGCAGGCCGGCGATGGGCGCGACGAAGGACAGGCCGTTGAGCAGGAACGCCCAGCCGGTGCCGACGCCGGTGATCAGCAGGCCCGCGACGGCGGGGCCGACCAGTCGGGCCGACTGGAAGTTCGCCGAGTTCAGGCTGACCGCGTTGGGCAACTGGCCGGGGCCGACCATCTCGCTCACGAAGGACTGCCGGGCCGGGTTGTCGACGACCGTGGCGAGGCCGACGGCGAAGGCGGCGACGTACACGTGCCACACGGCGACGTGGCCGGTCAGGGTGAGTGCGGCGAGCGCGAGGCCGGTGACGGCCATGGCGGACTGGGTGACCAGCAGGAGGGGCCGCTTGGGGAGGCGGTCGACGAGGACGCCGCCGTACAGGCCGAACAGCAGCATCGGCAGGAACTGGAGCGCGGTGGTGACGCCGACGGCGGTGGCGGAGCCGGTGAGGCTCAGCACCAGCCAGTCCTGGGCGATGCGCTGCATCCAGGTGCCGATGTTGGAGACGACCTGGCCGAGGAAGAACAGGCGGTAGTTCCTGATCCTCAGCGAGCTGAACATGGAGGCCCGGCCGGTGCGGGGGGCCTCGGGGGCGGATGCGGTGTCGTGGGTGGTCGGTGCGGGGGCGGAGTCTGCTCCGGATCCCGTACTCAAAAGGGTTCGCCTCCTCCTTGCGACTGCTGCCTACAGGTGCGCGAGCTTCTCCAGCACGGGGGCGGCGGCGCGCAGCTTGGCCCACTCGTCCTCGTCGAGGCCCTCCACCAGGGTGGCCAGGAAGGCGTTCCGCTTGCGGCGGCTCTCCTCCAGCATGGCTTCGGCCTGTTCGGTCGGCGTGACCACCTTCTGGCGCCGGTCCTCGGGGTGCGGCTCCAGCCGGACCAGCCCCTTGCCCTCCAGCAGCGCGACGATGCGGGTCATCGACGGCGGCTGGACGTGCTCCTTGCGGGCGAGTTCGCCCGGTGTGGCCCTGCCGCAGAGGGACAGGGTGCCCAGCACCGACATCTCGGTGGGGCTCAGTGACTCGTCGACCCGCTGGTGCTTGAGCCGACGGGACAGCCGCATGACGGCGGAGCGCAGGGAGTTCACGGCGGCAGCGTCGTCGCCATGGTTGAGGTCCGGCATGTTCTTTAGCGTAACTCATTACCCTCGCTAAAGACCACTCGCAACAGCCGTCCCCGCCCGTGACTCGTACCACGAAAACGCCGAATCTCACCCGAAGGGGTGATCCAGGAGTGGAAAGTCGTCCGCCGGCCCCGGCGTGCGCCGACCCTCGTCTCCATGGGGACCAGCGTGCTCAGCCTGCGGATGGACGGGGAGCTGCTCGAACGGCTCCGGCACCACGCGGCGAAAAGCGGAATGAGCGTCCAGGACTATGTCGTCCGGACGCTCATCCGCCATGACTTCGACGAGCGCTTCCAGGCCGCCGTCGAGGAGACCGAGAAGTTCTACGACGGGGTCACCTGAGCCCCGCGCGCGGCACGGCTCAGGTGAGACCCAGCGCCGGCATCAGGTAGTAGAAGGCGAAGACCGCCGACACCGCGTACATCGCCGCCGGGACCTCCCGGCCCCGCCCGGCCGCCAGCCGCAGCACGGCGAACGTGATGAAGCCCATGCCGATGCCGTTGGTGATCGAGTAGGTGAACGGCATCATCAGCATCGTCACGAAGGCCGGCACGGCGATCGTGTAGTCCGCCCAGTCGATCTCCTTGACCGATCCCGCCAGGATCAGGAAGCCCACCGCGACCAGCGCCGGTGTGGCCGCCTGCGAGGGGACCATGGTGGCGACCGGGGTCAGGAAGAGCGCCACGGCGAACAGACCGCCGGTGACGACGTTCGCGAAGCCGGTGCGGGCGCCCTCGCCGACCCCGGCCGTGGACTCCACGAAGGCGGTGGTGGCCGAGGAGGAGCTGGCGCCACCCGCGGCGACCGCGATGCCGTCGACGAACAGGACCTTGTTGATGCCCGGCATCTGGCCCTGGGCGTCGGTCAGCTTCGCCTCGTCGCCGACGCCCATGATCGTGCCCATCGCGTCGAAGAAGCACGACAGCAGCACGGTGAAGACGAACAGGACGCCGGTCAGCACGCCGACCTTCTCGAACCCGCCGAACAGGCTGACCTCGCCGACCAGGCCGAAGTCCGGGGTGGCGACCGGGTTGCCCGGCCACTTCGGGGTGGTCAGGCCCCAGGACGGCACCTTGGCGACGGCTTCGACGACGACCGCGACGACGGTCATCACGACGATCGAGATCAGGATCGCGCCGGGCACCTTGCGGACGATCAGCGCGAGGGTGAGCAGGGCGCCGAGGACGAAGACCAGCACCGGCCAGCCGTTGAGGTGGCCGTCGCCGCCGAGCTGGAGCGGGACGGTGGTGTGGGCGGCGTCCGGGATCCGGGAGACGAAGCCGGCGTCCACCAGGCCGATCAGCATGATGAACAGGCCGATGCCGATGGAGATCGCCTTGCGCAGCCCGAACGGCACGGCGTTCATCACGCGCTCGCGCAGGCCCGTGGCGACCAGCAGCATCACGACGAAGCCGGCCAGCACGACCATGCCCATCGCGTCCGGCCAGGACATCCGCGGCGCGAGCTGGAGCGCGACCACCGAGTTCACGCCGAGACCGGCGGCGAGCGCGATCGGGACGTTGCCGACGACACCCATCAGCAGGGTGGTGAACGCCGCGGTCAGCGCGGTCGCGGTGACCAGCTGGCCGTTGTCGAGCTGGTTGCCGTACATGTCCTTCGCGCTGCCGAGGATGATCGGGTTCAGCACGATGATGTAGGCCATCGCGAAGAAGGTGGCCAGACCGCCACGGACCTCGCGCGCCAGGGTGCTGCCACGCTCCGAGATCCTGAAGTAGCGGTCGAGGGCGCCGTGGGCGGACGCCTTGCCCGGCTGCTCGGGCGTGGGGACCTTGGCGGGAGCCGAGGTGGTCATTGGTGGTTTCCTACGAGCAGAAGTGGTCAGAGACAAACGGTTTCAGTATGAACATATGAGTCCTTGATTGCCATCTCCGCGCGTAGAACCGTTCCGCGCCTAGACTGCTCGGCATGGAGAAGTGGACCCCGAAGCACGAGGCGCCGGAGCCCCTGGAGGGCCCCGTGGTCGCCACCATCACCGGCGGCACCGTCCTCTGGTTCGTCCTCTTCCTGGCCCAGCTCCCCTTCTACGGCTGGTTCGACGAGCACGGGCACACCTGGTGGGTGTGGACCTGCCTGGCCGGCGGCGGCCTGGGCCTGATCGGCATCTGGTACGTCCGCAAGCGGGACGCCGCCCTCAAGCGCGCGGCACGGGAACGCACCCCCTAGGGGGGCGTCCCGGGACGGCCCCGCCCGCCCCGTACGACCGGGGCAGGACACCGCCGCGACCCCGCTCCTCCCCCGGTCGGATCTTCCGCGCATTCGGCGAGTGAAGCCCCGAATCCGCACGTACCGTCGAATGCATGACCCACATCGACGCGGACGCCCACACCGGCCCGGCGCGCCCCCTCTCCGCGGTGCCGCCCGGCGGGCTCACGGCCGCGGAGGTCGCCGAGCGGGTGGCGCGCGGGCAGGTCAACGACGTGCCGGTGCGCAGCAGCCGGTCGATGGCGGACATCATCCGGGCGAACGTGTTCACCCGGTTCAACGCGATCATCGGCGTGCTCTGGGTGATCATGCTGTTCGTCGCGCCGATCCAGGACGGCCTGTTCGGCTTCGTCATCCTCGCCAACACCGGGATCGGCATCGTCCAGGAGTGGCGGGCCAAGAAGACGCTCGACTCGCTCGCGCTGATCGGCGAGGTGCGGCCCACGGTGCGCCGCGACGGGGTCGCCGCCGAGGTCGCCACCTCGGAGATCGTCCTCGACGACGTCCTGGAGATCGGCCCGGGCGACAAGGTCGTCGTGGACGGGGTGTGCGTCGAGACCGACGGCCTGGAGATCGACGAGTCGCTGCTCACCGGCGAGGCCGACCCGGTCGTCAAACGCCCCGGCGACCAGGTGATGTCCGGCAGCTTCGTGGTGGCCGGCGTGGGCGCCTTCCAGGCCGTCAAGGTGGGCCGCGAGGCCTACGCCGCACAGCTCGCCGAGGAGGCCTCCCGGTTCACCCTCGTCCGGTCCGAGCTGCGCTCCGGCATCTCCACCATCCTCAAGTACGTCACCTGGATGATGGTCCCGACCGCGATCGGCCTGATCATCAGCCAGCTGGTGGTCAAGGACACCGCCTTCAAGGACTCCGTCGCCCGGACCGTCGGCGGCATCGTGCCCATGGTCCCCGAGGGCCTGGTGCTGCTCACCTCGGTCGCCTTCGCGATCGGCGTGATCCGGCTCGGCCGCAAACAGTGCCTGGTGCAGGAGCTGCCCGCGATCGAGGGCCTGGCCCGCGTCGACACCGTGTGCCTGGACAAGACCGGCACCCTCACCGAGGGCGGCATGGACGTCACCGAGCTGCGCGTCCTGGACGGCCACGAGGAGGCGTACATACGCCGTGTCCTCGGCGCCCTCGGCGAGTCCGACCCGCGCCCCAACACCTCCCTCCAGGCGATCATCGACGCCTACCCGGACGCCGAGGACTGGCGCTGCACCGAGTCGCTGCC
This sequence comes from Streptomyces glaucescens, assembly GCF_000761215.1. Lineage (GTDB taxonomy): Bacteria > Actinomycetota > Actinomycetes > Streptomycetales > Streptomycetaceae > Streptomyces > Streptomyces glaucescens_B. Next base: position 3,499,274 of record NZ_CP009438.1, read on the forward strand.
GTTCTCCTCCGCCCGCAAGTACAGCGGCGCCTCCTTCAGCGAGGGCGACGGCGAGACCAGCACCTGGCTGCTGGGCGCCCCCGACGTACTGCTCGGCCCCGGCGACCCGGCCCTCACCGAGACCGAGCGGCTCAACGAGCAGGGCCTGCGCGTCCTGCTGCTCGCCCGCGCCGCCGGCGACGACCTGGACTCCGCCGAGGTCGCCCGGGGCGCCAGGCCGGCCGCCCTCGTCGTCCTGGAGCAGCGGCTGCGCAAGGACGCCGCCGACACCCTGCGCTACTTCGCCGAGCAGGACGTCCGCGCCAAGGTCGTCTCCGGCGACAACGCGGTCTCGGTCGGCGCGGTCGCGGGCAAGCTGGGCCTGAGCGGCGCCGTGGTGGACGCGCGCTCGCTGCCCGGCGACCGGGAGGGCATGGCGGCGGTCCTCGACGAGGGCACGGTGTTCGGCCGGGTCACCCCGCAGCAGAAGCGGGACATGGTCGGCGCGCTCCAGTTGCGCGGGCACACGGTCGCGATGACCGGCGACGGCGTGAACGACGTGCTCGCGCTGAAGGACGCCGACATCGGGGTGGCCATGGGCTCCGGCTCGGAGGCGACCCGGGCGGTGGCGCAGATCGTGCTGCTGAACAACAGCTTCGCCACCCTGCCCTCGGTGGTGGCGGAGGGCCGCCGGGTGATCGGCAACATCACGCGCGTGGCGACGCTGTTCCTGGTGAAGACCGTCTACTCGGTGCTGCTGGCGATCCTGGTGGTCTGCTGGCAGGTGGAGTACCCGTTCCTGCCCCGCCACCTCACCCTGCTGTCCACCCTCACCATCGGCGTCCCGGCGTTCTTCCTGGCGCTCGCGCCGAACAGGGAGCGGGCGAAGCCGAACTTCGTGCGGCGGGTGATGCGGTACGCGATCCCGGGCGGCGCGCTGGCCGCGCTGGCGACCTTCGCGACGTACCTGATCGCCGGGCACCACTACTCGGGGCCGGGCGCGCTGGACGCGGAGACCAGTGCCGCCACGCTGACGCTGTTCCTGATCTCGATGTGGGTGCTGGCCATCATCGCCCGCCCCTACACCTGGTGGCGGATCGCGCTGGTCGCGGCGATGGGCGCGGCGTTCGTGGTGGTGCTGGTGGTGCCGTGGCTCCAGGACTTCTTCGCGCTGAAGCTGGTCGGTGTGACGATGCCCTGGATCGCGGTGGGCATCGCGGCGGGAGCGGCGGCCGCCCTGGAACTGCTGTGGAGGTGGGTCGGCCGCCGGTTCCCCGCGTGAGAGTGCCCGGGGGTTACTGCACGTCGACGAGGTCGCCCGCGGCGTTCACGGCCGGGACGGCGACGTTGCCCGCGAAGCTGTAGCGGTAGTAGCCGTCGGCCGACGCCTTGACCGTCGTCTTCAGGACACCGCCGGCGGCGGACTTGACGGTCTTCACCGTGGTGTAGCTGGTGGCGTTCTTCGTGCGGAACTGAAGCTTCACCGACTGGTTGGCGTACCCGGAGTACTTGTGGGTCTCCCAGTTGGCGATGGACAGCTTGCCGGCCACGGTGAGGGTGGCGCCCTTCTTCACCGGCTCCGGGGTGGCGTCGACGGTCAGCAGGGAGGCGCGCTGGACCCGCGCGGTGCCGAGGTCGCCCTGGTCGGCGTAACCGACCTTGGTGATGTCGAAGTCGAAGCCTTCCGGGTCCTGGCCGTTGTAGTCGATGGCCAGGGCCGCGCCCTTCCAGGTGCCGGCGTCGCGGTTGAGCAGGTCGTCCTGGGCCGGGTAGATGTCGATCTTGCCGGTGCAGGCGGCGGTGGTGGCCGAGGTGGCCTTGCAGGTGGCCGGGCTGTTGCCCATCAGCGGCACGGCGGTCGGCGCGTCGAAGCTGCCGCGGTACAGGTAGGGGGCGGTGAGGAAGTCGGCGGACTTCACGTCGACGTCCGAGCCGTGGGTCAGGGTGTAGGTGACCGTGCGCGAGACGTGGGCGCCGGTGCCGACCGCGATCTCCTTGGCCACCTTGAAGTTGGAGAAGGTGACGTTCAGGTCGTACGGCTTCCCCGGGGCGCGGTCGTTCGCGGCCCGGGCGATCTTCGCGGCGTCGGTGCGGTAGTCGCCGTCCTGGGCGGTCCCGCCGGCGGCCTGGGCGGCCGGGACGGCGAGGGCGGAGAGGGCCAGGGCGCCGGTGACGGCGGCCACGGTGGCTCGTATGCGCATGCGTTCCCCAAGTGGATGATCGTGAAGTCGAGTCATGACTCACGTGGTCAGATGGGCTTGAGGGGCCGGGGGTTGCCTGGGCCGGGCAGTGCGGCCGAAAAACGCGCCCGGCCCCGGGAAAGGGCACGGCCCCGGACGGCTTCCGGGGCCGTGGCCGCGGCGGACGCCGCGGGAGGTGCTCAGCGCACGTCGACGAAGTCACCCGCGGCGTTGACGGCCGGGGTGCTCGTGGTGCCCGCGAAGCTGTAGCGGTAGTAGCCGTCGGCGGACGCCTTGACCGTGGTCTTCAGGTTGCCGTAGCTGTTCGTCTTGATCGTCTTGATCGTGGTGTAGCTGGTCGCGTTCTTCGTGCGGTACTGGAGCTTCACCGACTGGCCGGCGTACCCGTTGTACTTGCCGGTCTCCCAGTTGGCGCGGGAGAGCTGGCCGGTGACGGTGAGGGTGGCACCCTTCTTCACCGGCTCCGGGGCGGCGTTGACCGTCAGCTTGGAGAAGCGCTGCAGACGGGTCGTGGTCAGGTTGTCGGCCTCGGTGTAGCCGACCTTGCTCCAGTCCGGCTCGTCGGCCATGAGCTGGTCGTTCCAGTCCACGGCGTAGCCGACGGCCTTCCAGGTGGTGGCGTCCGCGTTCATCAGGTCGCCGTCGGCCGGGTAGATGTCGACGGTGCCCTTGCAGGACGCGGTCGTCGCCGAGGTGGCGGTGCACACCGGGTAGTCGTCGCCGATCAGGACGTTGACCGGCTTCTCGAGGGTGCCGCGGTAGAGGAAGACGTCCAGCTCGAAGTCTTCGGCGTCCAGGTCGATGTCCGCGGCGTGCGTCACCTTGAAGGTCAGCGGCACGGTCTTCTTGGCGGTGGTGCCGACCGCGATCGGCTTGCCGGCGTTGACCTTCACGCCGGAGAAGGTGAGGTTCAGGGCGTAGGGCGTGCCCTCGTCCGCGGCGGCGGCGGAGAAGGCGCTGCGGTCCGACCCGGCGGAGGCGGCCTGGTGGGCGGCCAGCACCGAGGCGACCCGGTCACCGCGGCTCGGGGCGTCGGCGGCCTGTACGGCCGGCGCGACGACGACGGACAGGGCGAGGGCACCGGAGACGGCGCCGAGGGTGGTGCGGATGCGCATGGTCTTCCCCGTGGAGAGAAAGGGGCCCCGCCGCCCGTCGAACCGCACGGCTGGTGAGGTGCGTACGGGGCCCAAGTGATCGCGGAGTCTGTTGACTCGCATGATCAGATCCACGGGACGGGCCGATGGTTGTACGTCCGGTGAGGAATTCGTGCGCGAAGTCCGCGAGATCCCTCACCGGCCCCCTGGGCCCGCCCCGCGCCGGCCGTGACGGTCGCACACTGGTGCGCCGGTCGCACCGGGTCAGTCGAACCAGCGGTCCCGCGCCAGCTCCTCCGTCCGCGACGGGTCCTCCAGCAGCGCGGCCACCTCGAAGCGGCGCGGCCACTGCCCGGCCGCCCAGGCCAGCCCGGCGGCGACGCCCTCCAGGGTGGCGGCGTGCAGCACCCCGTCGGCGGTCACCCGCCAGTCGATCTCCACGCCGTCCACGACCAGTTCCTCGTGCTCGACGTACGACCGGGGCGTTCCCGGCCCGAGCAGCACCCGCACCGCATCCGGTACGTCGTGCTCGGCGCCCTCGCTCGTCACTTCCCCGGTGACCGACTCGCTCAGCCGCCGCACCTGGAACAGCTCGGCCAGCTCGGCGGCCCGGCTCGGCCGCACCGGCAGCAGCGGCACCCCGCCGGTGAACGGCAGCAGGTCCGGCGAGTCGACGACGACCGCGTCGGCCGCGTCCACCACCTCCACCCGCCCGTCCACGACCGCCCGCACCTCGTCCGGCAGCGTCACCAGATCCGGGTCCAGCTCGGCCAGCGCCCCGTACAGACCGTGCAGTTGGGCGGCGGTCACCTGCCGCCGCGGGTCGGCGAGCCGGTCCAGCAGCTCCGCCGCGCCGCCCGGCTCGTCGAGCAGCGCGGCCACCGAGGTGCGCACCCCGAGCGCCCGCAGCACCTGCTCGTCGTCGAACCCGGTGGCGTCCGCCTCCTCGTACAGCCCGCGCAGCAGCGGATCACCGCCGGCGGCGAGCAGCCCGGCCGGACGGCGGCCGTCCAGCACCGGGTGCCCGCGCAGCCACCACGCCGTGTACGGCCGCACCACCTCGTGGGTGCCGTCGGGCAGCAGGATCCGCACCGGCTGGGTGAGCGCGTCGCGCAGCGGCGGCCGGGCGAGCAGGGCGAGCGCCTGCGGCCACTTGTCGTCGTCGACCAGGTCCAGGTCCCGTACGGCGACCAGTTCGGTCGCCACCGGCGGCACCGGCGTGTCCGGGAACCGGTCCAGGACGTCCTCGCACCACACGTCCACGGCGTCCAGCAGCCCGGGATCGTCCGGCTCGGCGAAGTCGCCCTCCCGGGGCTCCAGTTCGTCCGGGTCGAGGACCACGTCCGTGGCCCGCACCAGCGCGAAGTCCGCCAGCACCCCGCACGCGGCGAGTGGCCCCTCACCGAACCGCTCGGCCAGCTCGGGGTCCAGCAGGGGCAGTTCGCCCTCCCGCATCACCCGGGCGAAGGCACTGCCCGGGAAGACCAGCTCACCGGCCGGGGTCGGCTCCCCCTCCTCGTCCGGCAGCGCGAGCGCGCCCAGCCACGGCTCGTCACCCGGCTCGAGACCCGCCTCCCGCACCAGCGTCAGCACGAGGTCGGCCAGCTCCTCCGCGTCGAGCGCGTCCTCCTCCCAGCCGGCGCCGCCCCCGTCCTCGTCCAGGGAGGCGGCGACGGCGGCCCGCACCTGCGGCGTGGTCAGCACGGCCCGCGGGGTCGCCGGGAGCGCGCCCAGCTTCTCCAGCAGCGGGTGCGCGGCGTCCGGATGGGCCACCTTCAGCCCCAGCCGGGCCAGCACCTCCGGGTCGGTCACCGTGGCGTCGGCGAGGGGCAGCAGCACCCGCCGCGGCCCGATCGTCGTCCTGCCGTCGGCCAGCGGCACCGGCAGCCCCGACAGCCGGTCCGGGTCCACCCCGGCGAGACTGTCGTACAGCCGCCACCACCAGCCGGGCTCCTTCTCCAGCCCGGCCAGCCGGTCCACCGCGTCCGTCAGCGGCACCCGGGCCACCCCCAGCGTCCGCAGCTCCACCCGCCGCTCGAGACCCGCCGGCAGCAGCGTGGGCAGCACCTCGGCGAGCACCCGCACGGTGTCCGCCCCGGCACCCTCCACCACCTCGGCGTCCCGGGGGCGCAGCGACTCCGGCACCTCGCCGTCCCCCTCGGCGGGCGGGAGGGCGGGGGGCAGGAACGACGTACGCGGCAGCCGCTGGAGGATCGCCTGCCGCAGCGCCCCGTCCAGCTCGCCCTTGCCCAGCGGTCCGGGCACCAGGCCGATGATCCCGTCCGTCACCGGCCGCCAGTCCGCCAGCAGCGCGGCGTAGGCGTCCGCCGCCCGCTCCACCAGGAAGTCCGTGAGCGGGCCGGGGGCGGCGTGCCGCCGGGTGGTGTCCAGCGGGAAGGACGCGATGAGCAGCGCGGGCACCCCCAGGGGCTCGTCACTGGGGGTCGGCGCGTGCACCACCGGAGCGGTCCGGGGCCGGGCGGGCGCCCCGCTCCCCTGCTCCACGGGCACGGCCCAGGTGACCGACCAGTACGGCCGCAGCCGCTCCTCGACCGGCCGTCCGGCCAGGAGAGCGGGCTCCAGCGAGCCGTGCGCGGACGAGGTGCGCCAGGTCGTCGTCCCGTCCCGTGAGTCCTCCACGACGGTCAGCGCACCCTCGGCCCGCCGCCACAGGGTCCGCGGCGCGTCGTCCCCGATCTCGACGACGACCTCCTCCAGTCCCGGCAGGGTGAGCAGGAGCGCGTCGTCGACGGCGTGCAGCAGCCGCTCCGCGAGATCGGCCGCGGCCGCGTCCCGCAGCGGCAGGATGACCGCCGTGTCGTACGGCTCCGGCGGGCGTCCCTCGGCGGCGAACGGCAGCCGCAGCAGCGGCACGTGCCCGTCCCGCCGCCTGATCTCGTCCCCCAGCCCCGGGCTGTGCCGCGCCACCTCGGCGGCCAGGTCCCGCGCCTCGGCCAGCGACCAGCGCACCCCGCCGTGCCGCCCGACGACAGCGGGCTCGTCCGTCACGGCGAGCACGGCCGCGAACCCGACACCGAACCGCCCGACGGCCCCGTCACGGGTGTCCCGCTTGGCGGACGCCCGCAGCGTGGACAGGGACTCGACACCCGCCGCGTCCAGTGCGGCACCCGTGTTCGCGGCGACCAGGACCCCGTCCCGGAGGGTGAGCCGGAGCCGCCCGGGCACGTTCGCGCGGGCGGCGGCATCGGCGGCGTTCTGCGCCAGCTCGACGACGAGCCGGTCCCGGTACCCGCCGAGGACCAGGTCCTCCTCGGCGTTGGCGTCCTCCCGGAACCTCGCCGGACTGGTCGCCCACGCGTCCAACACCCCACGCCGCAGCCGCCCCGTCCCGAACGGATCGGCCCCCTCGGCCGCAGGCCGCACGTACTTGCTCACGTTGCCTTCTCCTCCTCGACGAGAGGACGAAGGTACCGCGAGCGGGGGCTCCGCCTAGTCGCGGGACGCGTACGCCAGAAAGTCCGTCCAGGCCTCGGGGGCGAGGATGAGGCGGGGGCCGCCGGTGTGCTTGGAGTCGCGGATGTGGATGGTGCGGGGGGTGGTGGCGACCTCCAGGCAGGAGTCGCCTTCGCTGCCGCTGCTGTAACTGCTCTTGCGCCAGTCGACCGCGACCTCGACGCAGGACTCGCCATCGTTGCCGCTGCTGTAACTGCTCTTGCGCCAGTCGAACGCGACCTCGACGCAGGAGTCGCCCTCACTGCTGCTGCTATAGCTGCTCTTGAACCACGTCAGCAGCACCTCGTCCGCCCTGTCCAGATACTCCGGGCGGGGGATCCGTTTCCCACCCTCGATCTTGTAGACGAGGTCCTCCCCGTACCCGACCGCCGCCGCGAACTCAGCGGCTCGCATCCCCACGGCCTCGCGCCGCAGCCGCAATTGCCGCCCCCACGGTGGTGACGACGGCGAGACCCCAGTCGTCATCCGGATCCACCTCCCACCCCGGCTCGTCCGCCTCGGTCCTGAGCCGTCCCGCGTCCGCTTCCACCAACATCCGCACCCCTCCGTCGTACCGCTGTAGCGCAGCAGCGCCCTACCCGTACGCCCCGACCCGACAGCCCGGACATGACCGGACAAGCCTCGGACAGTAACCGTACGTACCCACTGAGTGACTTCTCACGGTACGCACGCACCGCCACGCTGAGTGACGTGAACCAGGAAACCGTCACCCCCGTCCGCAACTACAGCGTCCAGCTCTCCTCCACCCGGCGCGGAGCCCGCCTCGCCCGGCTGCTGGCCGCGGAGCGACTGCGCTCGTGGGGGCTGCCCCTGGACCCGGCGGAGCTGATCGTGGCCGAGCTGGCGGCGAACGCCGTCACGCACGGCAGGGTGCCGGGCCGGGACTTCCGCCTGCTGCTCTACGTCGTCGGCGACACCCTCCGCATCGAGGTGACCGATACGTGCGGCACCCGGCTGCCCCGCGTCCGGCAGGCGGATCCGGACGCCGACTCGGGCCGGGGCCTCCTCCTGGTCGACGCCCTGGCCGCTCGCTGGGGAGTCACCGAGGGACCCGCACCGCGCAAGACGGTCTGGGCGGAGGTCACTCGATGACGTGGCCGTCGGGGCCGCCCCAGGCGGCCCCGCCCTAAGGTGGCCCCCGCCCCAGCGGGCACCCCCGGCTCTCGATCCCTTCTTACGAGTGACCTTACGAGTGACCCAGTTCCGCCGTTTCCTCGTCCGTCGTGTCCGGGACCGAGCCGGAGTCGCGGGCCGGGCGGAGGGGGAAGGGGTCGACCCGGGTCTCGTCGATGACCGGCGGGGCCGGGCGCGGGGTCTTCGGCATGATCGCGGCCTCGGAGTGGCCGCCGCAGCCGTAGGCCAGGGAGACCACGCGGCCGTCCGCCGGGGAGAACTCGTTCGCGCAGACGCCGAAGGCCTGGCCGAGGGAGCCGCCGATGCGGAGCAGGAATCCGCAGCTGACGCAGGCGGCGGGGGCCGCCTGGGCCATCGGGGTCTTCGGGCCGAACGCCTCCTCCCAGCGGTCGGCGGCGGTGTGCAGGCCGTAGCGGGACAGGACGCGGGCGCGGCGCAGGCCGAGTTCCTCGGCGACCGCGGCGATGGTGCCGCGGACGGGTGTCTGGGGGAGGTGGGCGGGCGTGCCGGCCGTCACCTCCACGTCCTCGGCCTCGACCAGCTCTGCCATGTCCGCGGCAACCAGGGAGTTCGGCGGCGGCTCGTCCCCGCCGGTGTAGCCGGGCTCCAGGCGCAGGTCGTCGGCGTCGGTGGGCAGGAGGTCGCCGGGGCCCATGTCGCCGGGGCGCAGGCGTTCGCTCCAGGGCACCCATTCGGGAGCGAGGACGGCGTCGGGGCCGGGGAGGAGGACGGCCTCGTCGACCGTGACGATCTTGGCGCGGGAGGCGCGGGCGACCGTGACGGCCCAGCGCCAGCCGCGGTAGCCGAGTTCCTTGCACTCGAAGAAGTGCGTGACAACGCGGTCACCCTCGGAGACCAGCCCCACGTGCTCGCCGACCACGCCGGGCGCGGCGGCCTCCTCGGCGGCGGCGCGGGCGAGGTCGACTGCCTCGGCGCACAGGCGGTCGGGGGTGCGGCTTCGCGTTGTCGCTGCGCTCACAGGTATCGCTTCTCTCCTACGCCGTCTTACGGGTGCGCCTTGCCTTGAGGCGGTGGGGGCGGCGGACGGAGCGGACCTGGGGGCCGCGTCGACGTCCGTGTCCTCACGCTCTCGGGCACACCTACGTCATCCATTCTGCGGGATGCCGGTGAGGCGCGCGGCCGAGAACGTTCGCCACGGCGCGCTACGCACGCTACCTGTTCCCGTGCACTTGGCCTACACCGCCGCCCGTCCCGGCCCGGCCGAGTTCGTCGTCTTCCGTGCCGTACCCCCATTACTCCGGCCCTTCTCAGGGCACTATGACGGGGTGGCAGTCGCGAGCACGCCCGAGGGGCCGGCCGGGACCGGCGGGGCCAAGGGGAGCAGCCGACGCAGCGGAACGGGCCGGACGGGCGGACCGCTCCGCGCGGTCGGGCGTGCCCTGCACCTGCCGGTGACCGGGACCGCGCGCGGCATCCGGAAGGCGACGCACGCGCACGGCGCGGGCGAGTCGGGGCTGGGCAAGCTGATCGAGCTGCACGCGGTCAACGGCGCCGGCGACGTCATGATCACCGTGGCGCTCGCGTCCACCGTGTTCTTCTCGGTGCCGACCGATGAGGCGCGCGGGCGGGTCGCCCTGTACCTGGCGATCACGATGGCGCCGTTCACCCTGCTCGCGCCGGTGATCGGGCCGCTGCTCGACCGGATCCCGCACGGCCGCCGGGCGGCCATGGCGTCCGCGATGCTCGCCCGGGCGCTGCTCGCCCTGGTGCTGTCCGGGGCGGTGATCTCCGGCAGCCTCCAGCTGTATCCGGCGGCGCTCGGGGTGCTGGTCGCCTCGAAGGCGTACGGCGTGGTGCGCAGCGCCGTCGTGCCCCGGCTGCTGCCACCGGGCTTCTCGCTGGTGAAGGCGAATTCCCGGGTGACGCTCGGCGGGCTGCTGGCCACGGCCGCGGCGGCCCCGGTGGGGGCCGGGCTCCAGGCGCTCGGCCCGCGCTGGCCGCTGTTCGGCGCCTGTGTGATCTTCCTCGCCGGGACGGCGCTGTCCTTCTCGCTGCCGCCGAAGGTCGACTCCGCCAAGGGCGAGGACACCGCGCTGCTCGCGGCGGACGCGGAGCATCTGCACGGCCCGCACCGCAAGCCGGTCAAGCGCCCCACGCTCAGGACGGTCGGCATCGCGGTCACCCACGCCCTCGTGGTGAACGCCACCACCCGCTGGCTGGCCGGTTTCCTCATCTTCTTCCTGGCCTTCCTGATGCGCGAGCACCCGCTGACCGGGCAGAGCGCCGCCGTGTCGCTGGGCATCGTGGCGGTGGCCGCGGGCGTCGGGAACGCCTGCGGCACGGCGGTGGGGTCGGCGCTGAAGGCCCGCGCGCCGGAGATCATCATCGTCACGGTGGTCGCGGTGGACGTGGGTGTGGCGGTCGCCGCGACGGTCTTCTTCGGGGCGTTTCTGGTGGCCTGTCTGTCCGCGGTCGCCGGGTTCTCGCAGGCGCTGGCCAAGCTGAGCCTGGACGCGCTGATCCAGCGGGACGTGCCGGAGCAGGTGCGCACGTCGGCGTTCGCCCGCTCGGAGACGCTGCTCCAGATGGCCTGGGTGCTGGGCGGGGCGGTGGGCATCGTGATGCCGCTGAACGGCACGCTGGGCCTCGCGGTGGCCGCCGCGGTGCTGGCCGCGGGCTGGCTGACGACCGTGCGGGGACTGCTCGGCTCGGCCCGGAAGGGCGGCCGGACGCGCGCGCGAGTGGCGTAACCCACGCCACGGCTCGGACCCCACCCGGGCGGGGTTCCGGGTGCGCCAGATAGCCTTCGGCCATGACCACGCTGCAATCTGTGCGACGCCGCCGCGCCGTCGCCGTCGCCGGCGCCGTTTCCGCCGGACTGCTTGTCCTGTCGGCCTGCGACAAGCCGACGCCGGTCTCGACGCTCACGGTCGGTTCGGACTCGGTCAACGCCGAGGCGACCTGCTACGAGGAGGGCAAGGTCCTCAAGGCGCAGGACCTGGCCAAGTGCCTCAAGGAGAAGGACATCAAGTCCATCACCGTCGATCCCGACGAGACCGTGCGTTTCGGTGTCGACCCGGAGATCGCGGACGAGGGCTGGACGATCCTGATGAACGGTCAGCCGCTGACCGACTCCAGCAAGAAGACGTACCGGACGATTCCGGGCAGCGTGTTCTTCAACGCCCAGTACGGCGCGCAGGGCGACTCGACGCTCGTCTCCATCCGGGAGGGCGAGACCGAGGCCACCGGTCTGTGGAACTTCAAGCTGAAGAAGGACTCCTGACCACGTCCGCCGTACCCCGCGTCCTGGTCGCCACCGCGGTCCCCGCCGAGCGGGACGCGGTGGCCCGGACGTTCCCCGGGACCACCGGGCAGGTCGTCGCGGTGGGTGTGGGTCCCGCCCGCGCCGCCGCCTGTGTGGCGACCGCCCTCACCGGGGCGGCCCGTGACGGCCGCCCCTTCACCCTGGTGGTCTCCGCCGGCATCGGCGGCGGCTTCGCCCCCGGGGCGCCCGTCGGCTCGCTGGTCGTCGCCGACGAGATCACCGCGGCCGACCTCGGCGCCGAGACCGCCGACGGCTTCCTGCCGGTCACCGAGCTGGGCTTCGGCACGATCACCCACCGCTGCCCCGCGGCGCTCGTCCGGGACGCCGCCGCGGCCACCGGAGCCCGCCCCGGCACGGTCCTGACCGTCTCCACGGTCACCGGTACCGCCGCCCGCGCCGCCGCGCTGCGGGCGCGCCACCCGCGGGCGCTCGCCGAGGCCATGGAGGGCTTCGGGGTCGCCGAGGCCGCCGCCGCGCACGGGGTGCCCGTGCTGGAGCTGCGGGCCGTGTCCAATCCGGTGGGCCCGCGCGACCGCGCCGCCTGGCGGATCGGCGAGGCGCTGGACGCGCTGGCGGACGGCTTCGGGAAGCTCGCACCCGTACTGGAAGGCTGGACGTCACATGACCGACACGACCGGTGAGAAGCTGCGGATCGCGTACTCGCCCTGCCCGAACGACACCTTCGTCTTCGACGCCCTGGCGCACGGCCGCGTGCCCGGCGCCCCCGCGCTGGACGTGACGTTCGCCGACATCGACGTCACCAACGGCATGGCCGAGCGCGGCGAGTTCGACGTGCTGAAGGTGTCGTACGCCGTCCTGCCGTACGTGCTCGACGAGTACGCCCTGCTGCCGTGCGGCGGCGCGCTGGGGCGGGGCTGCGGGCCCCTGGTCCTGACCCGGGAGCCGGGCACCGACCTGACCGGCCGTACCGTCGCCGTGCCCAGCGAGAGGTCGACGGCCTACCTGCTGTTCCGGCTGTGGGCGGCGGACACCGTGCCCGGCGGGGTGGGACGGATCGTGGTGATGCCGTTCCACGAGATCATGCCCGCCGTGCGGGACGGGAAGGTGGACGCGGGGCTCGTCATCCACGAGGCCCGGTTCACGTACCGGAACTACGGGCTGCACCGGCTCGCCGACATGGGCGAGCACTGGGAGGACACCACGGGGCTGCCGATCCCGCTGGGCGCGATCATCGCCAAGCGGTCGCTGGGCGCCGGGACGCTGCGGGGGCTCGCCGACGCGATCCGCACGTCCGTGCGGGCCGCGTGGGACGACCCCGAGGTCTCCCGGCCCTACGTCATGGAACACGCCCAGGAGATGGACCCGGCCGTCGCCGACCAGCACATCGGGCTGTACGTCAACGAGTTCACCGCCGGTCTCGGCGAGGACGGCTACGCCGCGGTCCGCGGGCTGCTCACGCGCGCGGCGGCCGAGGGACTGCTCCCGCCCCTCGGCCCCGACGCGCTGGATTTCCCCTGACCGTCCCCTATACGTCGAGCTGGTCGGCGACCGCGCGGAGCAGGCCGGCGATCTTCTTGCCGGAGGCCCGGTCCGGATAGCGGCCCTTCTCCAGCATCGGCGTGATGTTCTCCAGCAGGGTCGTCAGGTCCTGGACGATCGACGCCAGCTCGTCCGGCTTCTTGCGCTGCGCGGCGGCCACCGACGGGGTCGGCTCCAGCAGGGTCACGGAAAGGGCCTGGTCGCCGCGCTGCCCGGCGACGACGCCGAATTCCACGCGCTGGCCCGGCTTGAGCGTCTCCACTCCGTTGGGGAGAACCGAGGAATGGACGAAGACGTCACCGCCGTCGTCGCGGGAGAGAAAGCCGAAGCCCTTCTCGCTGTTGAACCACTTGACCTTGCCGGTAGGCACGTCTGTCCTCGTCCTCGTACTCGTCGGAAAACTGCTTCGGAAACGGCTCTTGACAGCACTAGAGCGGGTCGTCACTGACCCGCCGGTACCAAGGCTAATGGTCCCGGGGCCGCTGACAAGACGTCGCCCGGCTGTTCCCTCGCGCTGGGAACTACCCTGGTGCGGTGCGTGACAAAACCCTCTCGAATCCCGCCGCGCCCGGTGACCGGCTGGTCCGTGCCGGAGCCGTCGTGTTCTTCCTCGGTGCCGTGGCCACGCTGGTCACGGTGGCCCCGTTGTTCCTCGGCACGACGCCGTTTCCGACGTACATGTTCGCACTGAGCATGCTCATGGGCGTCGGATTTCTGATCGCCGCGGCGGGGGTGCTGCGATCCGTCGCCGCCGGGCGCCGTCAGGCGCGGGAGGGCTCCGGCTCCCCGGCGAGGTGACCGGCGAGCCATTCCGGGAACGCGGTCAGGTCCGTCAGCACCACGTCCGTGCCCGCCGCGCGCAGCTCGTCCGGGCCGAACGGTCCGGTCGCCACCGTCACCGACAGCGCGCCGGCGGCCCGGGCCGCCCGGATGTCGCCCAGGTGGTCGCCGACGTAGACACCCGCGGCGTGCTCGCGCAGCGCCACCCCCTTGGCCTCCGCCCACAGGTCGCCGACCACCGCGTCCGGCTCGATGCCCAGGTGCTCCAGGTGCAGCTTGGCGTTCGGCTCGTACTTCGCGGTGACGACCAGCGCGCGACCGCCGGCCGCCCGGACCGCCGCGATCGCCTCACGGGCACCGGGGAGGGCGGGGGTGGGGGTGATGGCGTACGCCGGATACATCGACCGGTAGAGGTCCGCCATGGCCGGGACGTCCGCCGCCGGGAACCAGTTCGCCAGCTCCTCGGCCAGCGGCGGGCCCAGGCGGGTCACCGCGAGGTCGGCGTCGATGAACGTGCCCGTGCGCTCGGCGAGCGCCCGGTAGCAGGCGCGGATGCCGGGACGCGAGTCGATCAGGGTCATGTCGAGGTCGAAGCCGACGGTGGGGGCGGGACGCGCGGTGGGAGAGGCCATGGGGGTCATTGTGCCGGGACGGCGAGTGGAGTGACCGGTTAGCGCTGTCGCTGGGAGCGCCAGACCAGGAAGGCCGCCGAGGCGAGGGCCGCGCCCCGCAGGACCCAGGGCCAGGTCTCGCCGACCGCCGCGCCCATCCCGCCCTCCGGGATCGGCTCCCCCCAGCGGCCCTCCGTGCGGCCCCACAGCCAGGTGAAGCCGCCCGCGACGGCCAGCGCGGGCAGGACCATCACCGCCCACTTGACCTCGGCCTGGGTGAGGCGGCGTGACAGGTAGACGATGAGCCAGCCCAGGGCGAGGACGAGGAGGTGGCCGAGGGCCGCGCCGGCGACCAGGAGGGCGGCGGCGAGCAGCAGGAGCGGGTTGTTCCACTGCCTGGTCACCGGCAGCAGACGGCGCCGGGGGGTCTCCTCCGCGGTCGCCTCGGCCGTCTCCTCGGCCGTCTCCCCGGCGCCGGTCCCGGCCGGCGCCGGCCGCTTCCCGGATGCGGGGCCGTCCGCCGGCGGCGGCTTCAGCAGTTCCGGGATCTCCACGCCGCCGACGAATCCCGGCACCGCCTCCCCCGCGCCGAACGGGGTGCCGTCCACCCGCCACCAGTCCGGCCGGCCGGCGGAGTGCCCGAGTTCGTCGAGGCTCGCGAGGTGGGGCGGGGACGGGGCGTCGTCGGCCGGGCGCCCCGGTTCGGCGGGGCGGGGGCGGGGCACGATCCGGCGCAGGCCCTTCGGCAGGCCGCGGGTCTGCTCGGCGGGGCCCTCCTGGGGGTCCTTCGGGCGGCGCTCCCGGGCGGCGGCCTTCCCGGGTTTCTCGTCCCGCTGGGCGGGCACCGCGGCCCGGGGCGGCTCGGGAGCGGCCGGCGCCCCGCTGTCGCCCGCGGCCGTGACCACGTCGTCGGGGCTGCCCAGGCGGTCGATGATGCGGCGGACGGCGGCGGGGCTGTCCACCGGCGCCTTCGCCCGCCGCCGGTCGATCTCGTCCCGCAACTGGCTGACCAGCCGCATCCGGGCGGCGGAGGGCAGCTGCCGCTGCTGCGCCACGTCGCCGACGCGGCTGAGATATTCGTAGACGACCTTGTCGCTCTCGATGCCCACGCTGTCCCCTCCGGGGCGGGTGTGCCGTTCTCCGCTGTACGCCGGATTCCCCGGGTGACGACGTTAGCGCAGGGGAGGCCGGGCGACGGCCCGTCAGCTTCGTCCGCACGGAGCGGACTTGCCCGCCACCGGGCGCGGCCGGCGGGTGGCGGGACGCGGGCGGTGCCGGGGCCGGCCGGGCGGGGGCACCAGGGCGGCGTTCCGTTCGCCGGCCGGGACGGGGCGGGTCCGCACCGCGCCGGCGCCGGGGCCCGCGCACACCTGGGGCCGTGCCCCCGCACCCGCTACCGTGGACCGGATGAGCACCGAGGAGAAGCCCGCGGCCCCCCGGTCCCTCGCGGAAGCGCTCCGCGCCCGGGACGACGACTCCCTTGCCGCGCTCCTGCGCAGCCGCCCCGACCTCATCACGCCCGTGCCCACGGACCTGACCCAGCTGGCCACCCGGGCGGGCACCCGGGCCTCGGTGGTGCGTGCCCTGGAGCGGCTGGACCGGTTCGCGCTGCAGACCGCGCAGGCGCTGGCCGTGGCCCCGGACCCGGCGTCGTACGCGCAGCTGCTCGGCCTGCTGGCGGGCGACGACGGCGATCCGGCCGTGGCGGCGGCGCTGCCGCGCGCGGTGGGCGTGCTGCGCGAGCAGGCGCTGGTGTGGGGCGGCGACGACCGGCTGCGGCTGGTGCGCACCGCGCGGGAACTGCTCGCGCCGTCCCCGCAGCACCCGTCCCCGACGGGGCTGGGACCCACGGTGCAGGAGGCGACCGCCGGGATGTCGCCGGGCCGGATCCAGGAGATCGTGGCGGAGGCGGGTCTGCCGTCCACGCACGACGCGGTCTCCGCGGTGGCCTCGCTGACCGCGCTGTTCTCCGACCGCGCCCGAATGCGCGCGCTGCTCGCCGACGCGCCGCGGGAGTCGCTCCAGGTGCTGGAGCGACTGGTGTGGGGGCCGCCGTACGGGCAGGTCACCGCGGAACCGGCGCCCCGGCTGCGGTGGCTGCTGGACCGGGGGCTGCTGCTGCCGACCGCGCCCGGCACGGTGGTGCTGCCGCGGGAGGTGGCCCTCCATCTGCGCGCCGGGCGCGCGCACCGGGCGCCCGAGCCGGTGCCGCCGGCCGTGGAGCTGGCGGCCGCGCACCGTCCACAGGTTGTGGACGCGACGGCCGCCGGACAGGCGCTGACCGCGCTGGCCACCGTGGAGGAACTGCTGAAGGAGTGGGACGAGGGCGGTCCCGCGGTGCTGCGGGCCGGCGGACTGAGCGTGCGCGACCTGAAGCGCACCGCCGTCGCCCTCGACGTCCCCGAGCCGGTCGCCGCCTTCTGGGTGGAACTGGCCTACGCCGCCGGGCTGATCGCCTCCGACGGGGAGGCCGACGAGCGGTACGCCGCCACCCCGGCCTACGACGAGTGGCTGGAGCGGCCCCCCGCCGAACGCTGGGGCCGGCTCGCCGAGGCGTGGCTGGCCGCCACCCGCACGCCGGGGCTCGTCGGCGGGCGGGACGCCAAGGACCGCACCCTGTCCGCGCTCGGCCCCGGCCTCGACCGCTCGGCCGCGCCCGAGGTGCGGCACCGGGTGCTCGGCCTGCTCGCCGCCCTGCCCGAGGGCGCGGCGCCCGACGCCGAGTCGGTGCTCGCCCGCCTGCGCTGGGAGCGGCCCTCGCGGGGCGGCCGGGAAACCGAGGAGGACCTGCGGGCGCGGCTCGCGCGGTGGACGCTGACGGAGGCCGAGCTGCTCGGTGTGACGGGACGGGGGGCGCTGTCCGCGCACGGGCGGGCCCTGCTGGGGGCGCCCGCACCCGCGCACGCGCCGGAGCGTACGCCCGCGCCGGAGCCGGAGGGCCCCGGGGACAAGCTCCCCGTGCACCACCACCGCCACCCCGCACCGGCCGCACCGCTCTCCCCCGCCGAACAGGCCGTGGCCACCGCCGCCGCCACCCGGCTGCTCGCCCCGCTGCTGCCCGAACCGCTGGACCACGTCCTGCTCCAGGCCGACCTCACGGCCGTGGCGCCCGGCCCGCTGCACCGGCCGCTGGCCGAGACGCTGGGGGTGCTCGCCGAGGTCGAGTCGAAGGGCGGCGCGACCGTCTACCGCTTCACCCCCGCCTCCGTACGCCGCGCCCTGGACGCCGGCCGCAGCGCCTCCGACCTGCACGCGTTCCTCGCCGAGCACTCCCGCACCCCGGTGCCGCAGCCGCTCGCCTACCTGATCGACGACGTCGCCCGCAGGCACGGCCACCTGCGGGTGGGCGCCGCCTCCGCGTACGTCCGCTGCGACGACGACGCGCTGCTCGACGAGATCCTCGCCGACAAGCGGGCCGCGGGGCTGCGGCTGCGCCGGCTGGCGCCGACCGTGCTGGCCGCCCAGGCCGACCCCGCCACGCTGCTGGAGGGGCTGCGCGGCATGGGCTTCGCCCCGGCCGCCGAGTCCGCCGAGGGCGACGTGCTGATCACCCGCGCGCACGCCCACCGCACCCCGCCGCGCACCGCGCCCGAGCCGGTGCCGGACGGCCCGCCGGTGCCCGACGCGACACTGCTCGCCGCCGCGATCCGGGCGATCAAGGCGGGCGACCTCGCCGCGACCGCCCCCCGCGAGCCGGGTGCCACCGGCAGCTCGGGCGCCGGGGCGCCGCCCGCGGGCGGCGAGCCGCCGCGCACCGGCCCCGCCGAGACCCTGGCCACCGTGCAGGCCGCCGTCCTCACCGGGCAGTCGCTGTGGATCGGCTATGTGAACGCGGAGGGGGCGGCGAGCCGGCGGGTGATCGCCCCGGTGCGGGTGGAGGGCGGCTTCGTGACGGCGTACGACCACACCGCGGACGAGGTCCGCACCTTCGCGCTGCACCGCATCACGGGTGTGGCGGAGCTGGCGGACGAGGAGGGCTGAGGGCGCCGCCCGCGCGGGGCCCGCTCACCCGCACGGGTGTACGCGGGCGTTCATGCACGCCACGCCGGGCTTTTCCCACCCATGAGGGAGCTTGCCGGGCCCGCCGCATTCCGGCGCCGGGAGCCGGGCAGCCACCGGTTGTCCTGATCACGCACGAGCCCGGGCCGCCAGGCGGCGGCCCGGGCGGCACAGCCGAAAGGAAGTCCCCATGCGCGCAGCCCGTCGTGCGGCCGCCGTTCTCTCCGCCGCCGTCCTGATGTTCGGCGCTCTCACCACCCAGGCCGCCGCGATCAGCATCGACGTCGCCGGACTGGTCCTCGAGACGCCGCAGGTCTGATCCGGCGCCCGCGGCCCGGGCCGGTCCCGTTCAGCCCCCCCGGGACCGGCCCCCGACCTCTCCCCCGTCCCGTGCGAAAGGCCTGACGTCCCATGCGCTGCGAACCCCCCGTCCCCCTGCGCCGCACCCGCGCCGCCGCCGTCGCGGTCTCCGTCACCGCGCTGGTCTCGGCCGCCGCGCTGGTCGGCGCCCTGGCCCCGCGGGCGTCCGCGGCGGCGCCGCTGCCGTTGCCGTTCGCCGGAGCCGAACCGCTGGTCACGGAGGGGGTGACCATCGAGGGACCGCTGATCAACACGATCGCTCTGCCCACGCTGAGGTGACCGGGCGCCGGCGGTAGCTGTCCCCTTCGAGCCGTACGGTCTCCGCGTGGTGGGCGAGACGGTCCACCATCGCCGGGAGGGACGGGCCGTCGAGGACCTCGTGCCAGCGCTCCAGCGGGCGGTCGCTGGTCACGATCAGCGAGCCGCGCTCGTAGCGGTGGGCGACCAGGCGGAACAGCAGGCGCGCGGCGTCCGCGTCGAAGGGGACGTAACCGACCTCGTCGACGATGAGGAGGGGAACGTCGTCGAGCCCGGCCAGTTTCTCCGCGAGCCGCCCCGCGGCCTCGGCGCCGGCCAGCCGGTCCACCCATTCGGCTGCGGTCGCGAACAGCACCCGGTGCCCGGCCTGGCAGGCGCGCAGCCCGAGCGCGATCGCGAGGTGGGTCTTGCCGGTGCCGGGGGCGCCGGTGAACAGCACGTTGCGGCGGGCGGCGAGGAAGTCGAGCTTGCCGAGCCGGGCCACCGCGTCCCGGTCGAAGACGCGCGGGTACCCGGTGTCGAAGTCCTCGAGCTGCTTGCGGGCGGGGAAGGCGGCGTCCCGGATCCGGTCCTCGGCGTGCGACTCGCGCGCGGGCGGACCGGCCTGGGCGGGGAGGGGGAGGGGAGCGGTGGCCGGCCGCACGCCGGGTGCGGCTCCGCCCGCCGGGCCGGGGCCGCCGTCGTGGTGGGGGTGCCGGCCGGCCGGGGCGTGCTCCCGGGGGGCGTGGGCGTGTTCGGAGCGCGCGGCCATCGGTCCCGACATGTACGCGAGGATCGCGGCCGACAGGATGAACGCCATGTGGATCACCGTGCCCCACAGCAGGTCGTGGCGTTCCGTGTGGTGCACGTCCACGAACATCTGGAGCAGGTGCACCGAGGAGATGCCCACGATGGCGGTGGCGAGCTTGACCTTCAGCACGTTCGGGTTGACGTGCGAGAGCCATTCCGGCTGGTCGCGGTGGCCCTGGAGGTCGATGCGGGAGACGAACGTCTCGTAGCCGCCCACGATCACCATGATCAGCAGGTTGGCGATCATCACCACGTCGACCAGCTTCAGCACCGCGAGCATCACATACGTCTCGTCGGCCCGGCCGCTCACGCACCGCACGATCAGCGTCCACAGCTCGTTGAAGAACTTGTAGACGTAGACGCCCTGCACGACGACCAGGCCGAAGTAGAGCGGGGCCTGGAGCCAGCGGGTGGCGAACAGGGCGTACCCGAGCGTGGCGGTGGGCGGAGGGGGTGTACGCGTCATGGTCTGCACATCCGCCATTCTTCGCAGCCTCCGGCCGTACGGCCGCATGCCGCCACCCGCAGGACTGAATAGACATCCTGTAGGAACGGCCGGCGGCAGGGCCCGCCGTCCCGCCGTGGATCAGGCACACTGGACGTTTGGCCGCGCGGAAGGATGGACGCACGTGAACGGACCTCTGATCGTCCAGTCGGACAAGACTCTGCTGCTCGAGGTCGACCACGAGCGGGCCGACGACTGCCGTCGGGCCATCGCGCCGTTCGCGGAGCTGGAGCGGGCGCCCGAGCACATCCACACCTACCGGGTGACGCCGCTCGGGCTGTGGAACGCGCGGGCCGCCGGGCACGACGCCGAGCAGGTGGTGGACGCGCTGGTCGAGTACAGCCGCTACCCGGTGCCGCACGCCCTGCTCGTCGACATCGCCGAGACCATGGACCGGTACGGGCGGCTGTCGCTGGTCAAGCACCCCGCGCACGGGCTGGTGCTGACCGCCACCGACCGGCCGGTGCTGGAGGAGGTGCTGCGTTCCAAGCGGATCGCCCCGCTGGTGGGCGAGCGCATCGACCCGGACACCGTCGTGGTGCACCCCTCGGAGCGCGGGCAGATCAAGCAGACGCTGCTGAAGCTGGGCTGGCCGGCCGAGGACCTCGCCGGGTACGTGGACGGCGAGGCGCACCCGATCGACCTGGCCGAGGACGGCTGGGCGCTGCGGCCGTACCAGAAGCAGGCGGTCGAGAACTTCTGGCACGGCGGGTCCGGTGTCGTCGTCCTGCCGTGCGGTGCCGGGAAGACGCTGGTCGGCGCCGGGGCGATGGCCCAGGCCCGGTCGACGACGCTGATCCTCGTCACCAACACCGTCTCCGCGCGGCAGTGGAAGCACGAGCTGGTGAAGCGGACCTCGCTGACCGAGGACGAGATCGGCGAGTACAGCGGGACGCGCAAGGAGATCCGGCCGGTCACCATCGCCACCTACCAGGTGCTGACGACCCGGCGGAAGGGTGTCTACCCGCACCTGGAGCTGTTCGACTCCCGGGACTGGGGCCTGATCGTCTACGACGAGGTGCACCTGCTGCCGGCGCCCGTCTTCAAGTTCACCGCCGACCTCCAGGCGCGGCGGCGGCTCGGGCTGACCGCGACGCTGGTCCGCGAGGATGGCCGCGAGTCCGACGTGTTCTCCCTCATCGGGCCGAAGCGGTTCGACGCGCCGTGGAAGGAGATCGAGGCGCAGGGGTACATCGCGCCCGCGGACTGCGTCGAGGTGCGGGTGAACCTGACCGACTCCGAGCGGCTGGCGTACGCGACGGCCGAGGCGGAGGAGAAGTACCGGTTCTGCGCCACGACCGCGACCAAGCGGAAGGTCACCGAGGCGATCGTGCGGCGCTTCGCCGGACAGCAGATCCTCGTCATCGGCCAGTACATCGACCAGCTCGACGAACTCGGCGAACACCTCGGCGCACCCGTGATCAAGGGCGAGACGACCAACGCCCAGCGCGAGAAGCTGTTCGACGCGTTCCGGCAGGGCGAGATCAGCGTCCTGGTGGTGTCCAAGGTCGCCAACTTCTCCATCGACCTGCCCGAGGCCACCGTCGCCATCCAGGTCTCCGGCACCTTCGGCTCCCGGCAGGAGGAGGCCCAGCGCCTCGGCCGCGTGCTGCGGCCCAAGTCGGACGGCCACCAGGCGCACTTCTACTCCGTGGTCGCCCGCGACACCATCGACCAGGACTTCGCCGCCCACCGGCAGCGTTTCCTCGCCGAACAGGGCTACGCGTACCGGATCATGGACGCGGACGAGCTGCTCGCGGGGAGCTGAGGCCGCAGCAGCACCAGCAGCGCCACCGCCACCAGCGGGTACGGCGACGCCAGCGGCTGCTGCCACCACGCCAGGCGCAGGTCCGAGGACCCCTCGTGCGGGACCAGCCACAGGGTGCGCGCGGTGAAGACGAGCGCGGTCGCCGCCGCGAGGCGGGGGCGGCCGTCCGCCAGGAGCACCGCGATCAGCGGGACGCACCACACCCAGTGGTGGGACCAGCTGATCGGGGAGACCAGGAGCGCGGTGAGCGCGGTCAGCGGGACGCCGTGGCGGTCGCCGCCCGCGCGGGCCGCCAGCAGGAGGCCGGCCGCCGCCGTCAGCAGCGCCGGGAGCCACCACGCCGGGCCCGGGGCCGGATCGCCCAGCAGCCGGGCCACCAGCCCCTGGAGGGACTGGTTGTCGACGATCCACGGCTTGCCCACCCGGCCGGTCTCCCAGAGGTGGCGCAGCCAGTAGCCGGCGCTCGCCGCGGGCAGGAGCAGGGCGCCGAGCAGGACCGTCGCGGCGAGCGCCGCCGTCGCGGCCGCGGCCTCGCGGCGGCGGCCGGTCAGCAGCAGGTACGGGACGAAGACGGCCGGCGTCAGTTTGATCCCGGCCGCGATCCCCACCGCCACACCCTTGCCGCGGGCGCCGTCCGGCCGGGTGAGGTCCCACAGGACCAGGCACGCCAGGGCGAGGTTGACCTGCCCGAAGAGGAGGGTCTGGAAGACGGGCTCCAGCCACAGCGCGAGGGCCGTCGCCGCGCACAGCGCCGGCACGCGCGCGGGCAGGTCCGCCAGGCGGGCGGAGAGGCGCACGAGCCAGGCGAGCAGCGCGGTGTTGCCCGCGAGGAAGACCGCTTTCAGGGCGGCCGGGGGGAGCCAGGCCGTGGGGGTGAGCAGAAGGGCGGCGAAGGGCGGGTAGGTGGCCGGGAGATGCCACTCGGTGACCGTGAACCCGTACAGGTCACGGCCGCCGAGGACCGCCTCGCCCTCCGCCTGGTAGACCAGCGCGTCGGCCATGGGGATGCGCTGGGCCACGCACAGCACGGCGAACGCCGTGAGGGAGACCACGAGGAGGAGCCAGGAAGTCGCGCTGCGTGCTTGGCAGGTCACGCCGGTGACCCTAGGGGGTGTGCGGCCCGCCGGGCCGGACGCCGGGAGCCCGGCGCGGTCGACGGGGTGCCCCCGGGACCGTCACGGGCGGCGGACTCCCGCCTCCTCGCCGTACTCACCGAGGATGATCACGTCGAAGGCGGCGCCCGCGAAGACCCGCACGGCGCGGAGCGCGTCGCCCAGCCGGTGCCGGTGGCTGCCGGTGACGGCGGTCGCGCCGGACGGGGGCCGGGCGGGGGCCGGTAGGGGGGTGATGGCTGCTGCACTCATGTCTCCATGGTGGATTCCCGGACATAAGGTCCGCATCGGTCTCTGGTCTGCTTCGTCCCCTAGGGGGGCGGGGGGTGCCCGTACGCCGTGCGGGGGAAGCGCGGTGCGCTGCCTTCCGGGGGCGCGGCGGGGGCGCTGGCACCGGGGGCGGCGGGGCGCTCACGGGGCGGCCCCCGGAAAAACGGCTGGCCCGCACCCGCACCGCTCGCCTAAAATCTCCGCTCTTGCCCGCCTCCCCACGGAGTGCCGCCGCCCGGACGGAAACCGGTCGGCATCCCGCAGCCACCCGCCCACGCAGGTCCTTCCGGAGGCACCCCCTTGTCCACCGCCGGCCCCGCGGCCCCCGCGGCCACCCCAGCCCCCGCCGATCCGCTCTCCCGGGAGCGCGCCCACCTCGCCGCCTCCCGCGCCGCGCTGCGCGCCATGCGTGAGGACGTGGCGGCGCTGGACATCCGCGACGTCACCGCGAACTGGGTGAACGCGCAGGTCCTGCAGCGCCAGATCGACGAACGGATCAAGGCGCTCGCCGACCTCAGCGACACCCCGCTGTTCTTCGGCCGCCTCGACTACCTGCACGCGCCGGGCGCCGACCGGGCCGAGGGCGCGGAAGGGGAGCGCTTCTACATCGGGCGGCGGCACGTGCACGACGCGGACGGCGACCCGATGGTGATCGACTGGCGGGCGCCGGTCTCGCAGCCGTTCTACCGGGCCTCGAAGAAGGACCCGATGGACGTCGGGCTGCGCCGCCGCTTCGGGTACACGGGCGGCGAGCTGACCGCGTACGAGGACGAGCACCTGTCGGACCCGGCGGAGGCGGCCCGGACCAGCAGGCTGCTCCAGCGGGAGATCGAGAAGCCGCGCGTCGGCCCGATGCGGGACATCGTCGCCACCATCCAGCCGGAGCAGGACGAGATCGTCCGCTCGGGGCTCGGCGGCACCGTGTGCGTGCAGGGCGGTCCGGGCACCGGGAAGACCGCCGTCGGCCTGCACCGGGTCGCCTACCTGCTCTACGCCCACCGTGAGCGGCTGGCCCGCACGGGCACGCTCGTCATCGGCCCCAACAAGTCCTTCCTGCACTACATCGAGCAGGTACTCCCGGCGCTCGGCGAGCTGACCGTGCGTCAGGCGACCGTGGACGACCTCGTGGCGCACGTCGAGGTGCGCGGCGCGGACGACGCGGCCGCCGCGGTGGTGAAGGGCGACGCGCGGATGGCGCGGGTGCTGCGCCGGGCCGTGTACTCCCACGTGACGATGCCCGCCGAGCCGGTCGTGGTGGTGCGCGGCTCCCGGCGCTGGCGGGTCCCGGCGTACGAACTGCAGGACATCGTCCGCGAGTTGCTGGACCGCGACATCCGCTACGGCGCCGCCCGCGAGGCCCTTCCGCAGCGGATCGCGCACGCCGTGCTGGTGCAGATGGAGCGGGCGGGCGAGGCCCCGGACGACCGGGTGCAGGACGCGGTCGCCCGCAACGGCGCGGTCAAGGCGGCGGTGAAGGCGATCTGGCCGGCGGTGGACCCGGCGAAGCTGGTGCTGCGGCTGCTGACGGACGCGGACTTCCTCGCCGTCCACGCGGACGGGATCCTCTCCGCGGACGAGCAGAAGACGATCCTGTGGGCGAAGCCGGTCCGCAGCGTGAAGTCGGCCAAGTGGTCGGCGGCGGACGCGGTGCTGATCGACGAGGCGGCGGACCTGGTGGAGCGCACGCACTCACTGGGGCACGTGGTGCTGGACGAGGCGCAGGACCTGTCGCCGATGCAGTACCGGGCGGTGGGGCGCCGCTGCACCACCGGCAGCGCGACCGTGCTCGGCGACCTGGCGCAGGGCACCACCCCGTGGGCCACCCGCAGCTGGGAGGAGGCGCTGGCGCACCTGGGCAAGACGGACGCGGTGGTCGAGGAGCTGACGGCGGGTTTCCGCGTGCCGACGGACGTGATCGCGTACGCCTCCCGGCTGCTCCCGCACATCGCGCCGGGCCTCACCCCCGTCGCCTCGATCCGCGAGAACCCGGGCCACTTCGAGGTGCGGCCCGTCGGCGGCACGCCGGACGTGGTGGCGGCCTGCGAGGAGTCGCTGCGCCGCGAGGGCTCGATCGGCCTGATCGCCGCGGACGCCCGCGTCCCCGCCCTGGCGGCGGCCCTCACGGAGGCCGGCATCCCGTACCTGGCCCCCGGCGAGGAGACCACCGCGCGGACCCGGCTGACGCTGGTCCCGGCGTCCCTCGCCAAGGGACTGGAGTACGACCACGTGGTGCTGGACGAGCCCCGGGCGGTCGTCGACGGCGAGCCCGACGAACGCACCGGCCTGCGCCGCCTGTACGTGGCCCTCACCCGAGCGGTGTCGGGGCTGATCGTGACGCACACGGCCCCGCTGCCGCCGCAGCTCGGATAGCCGCGGCACCGCGGGCGCCCGGCGCCGGCGTTCCCGCGGCGGCGGAACGCCCGTCGCCCCGGGGGCTCCGCGGGCCGGCAGCCACCCCGGCGGACGGACCGACGGCGCCACCGGACGGACGGCACCTACGGTTCACCGGCCCGCACCCGCCCAGCAACGGCAGCCCGCGACACACGGCCCCCGCCCGCCGAACGCCCGGAGCCACCGGGCGGACGGCACCTACGGTTCACCGGCCCGCACCCACCCAGCAACGGCAGCCCGCGACACACGGCCCCCCCGTCGAGCGCGGACCCCGGTGGCCGGCGCGTGCCGGGTGCCGGCACCGTGCCGTGGCAGGGCCGCCGCTCCGGCGGGCCCCCGTTCAGCCCGCGTCCAGGACCTCGCGCCACCGGGCGACCGCCGCCGGGCAGACCGGTCCGTCCCAGCCGCGGGGGCGGGCCGCGCCGCCGATGTGGAAGGCGTCGAGGCCGGCGGCGAGGAGCCGGGGGAGGTGGTCGAGGCGGAGGCCGCCGCCGACGAGGATCCGCTGCTCGTAGCCGGGTTCGCCGCGCCGCGCCGCCTCGGCGAGCAGGGTGGGCAGCCCGTCGTCGACACCGGTCGCCGCACCGGCGGTGAGGTAGGTGTCGAGGCCGGGCATGCCGTCGAGCTGCTTGCGCAGGGCGTCGCGGTCGGCGGCGTGGTCGATGGCCCGGTGGAAGGTCCACGGGCAGCCGTCGAGCGCGGCGGCGATCCGCTCGACGGCGTACACGTCGACCTCGCCGTGCGGGTCGAGGAAGCCGAGCACGAACTGGTCGGCCCCGGCGCCGCGCAGCTCGTGGGCGAGGCCGGCGAGCCGGTCGAGGTCGCCGGCCTCGAACCCGTCGGTGAGCCGCAGCATCACCCGCATCGGGATGTCGACGGCGGCGTGGATCGCGGTGACGGTGCCGGCCGGCGGGGTGAGCCCGTCGGCGGCGATGTCGGTGATCACTTCGAGGCGGTCCGCGCCTCCGGCCTGGGCGGCGACGGCGTCCTCGACGTCGAGGGCGATCACCTCCAGGACTGCACGCTTGCTCATGACACCCCATTCGTCGGCGTTCGTCAGCCGCACTACGGCTCTATAGGTCTAGTCCAATCAAAGACTACGCCTGTACGGGGCCGCCCTCACCCGAAGATGCAGAGTTCGCCCGGCTCCACGCCCGCCAGCTCGAAGTCCTGCCCCGCCGTCGAGCGGCCCGCGTAGAGCCGCACGAGGACCGGGCCGCTCCCGATGAAGCGGGCCGGCGGCCGGGTGCCGCTCACCTCGCCGAGCAGCAGCGGCTCGTCGGCGTCGTCCAGGTCGGCGTGGAGCGGCACGTGCCCGCGCTCCCGGGTGAGCCGGGCGAGCAGGCCGAGGGCGTGCGGCAGTCCGGCACCGGCGTACGCCCCGGGCTCGCCGAGCACCTCCCGGACGTCGCCCGCGTGCACCCACTCCCCCAGCGCGACCATGTCCAGCACCCCGCCGGCCTTCGCGATCACCGGCCCGGCCTCGGTCATCCCGCGCTCCAGCTCGTCCACGACCTGCGCGTTGGTCCAGCCGGCGCGCTCGGCGATGTCCCGGTCGTTGGACTCGGGCGAGAACACGCCCGGCTCGAACCGGTGCTCCACCACCCGCATCAGCGCGGCCGAGCAGTGCGCCAGCACGTCCCGCACCGTCCATCCCGGGCACGCCTCGGTCGGCCGCGCGAAGTCCTCGTCCGGCCGGCTCCGCAGCAGCGGGACCAGCGCGTCCCGCTCGATCGTCAGCAGCCGTCCGGGCAGCTCGGGGTCCCGTTCCTCGTGTACGTCCGTCGTAGTGGTCATGGGGCCAACGCTAGGCGCCGGGGCGCCGTCCCGCGGGACAATGCCCGCATGGTCGATCTCGACGAGCTGCGTGCCCGCTTCGCCCGTTCGCTCCAGCGGGCCCGGCATCCGGCGGACGGTCCGGACCCGTCGCCGTACGCCGAACGGCTGCTGGCCCGCTGGCAGGAGCCGCAGCGGCGCTACCACACGCTCACCCATCTCACCGCGGTCCTCGACCACATCGACACGCTGGCCCGGTACGCGGACGACCCGGACCTGGTGCGGCTGGCCGCCTGGTTCCACGACGCCGTGTACCTGCCGGAGCGGTCGGAGAACGAGGAGCGGTCCGCGCGGCTCGCCGAGCGGGCGCTGGCCGAGGCGGGGCTGCCGGACGACAGGACCGCCGAGGTGGCCCGGCTGGTGCGGCTCACCGCCGGGCACGCGCCCGACGGCGACGACCGCAACGGGCACGTGCTGTGCGACGCCGACCTGGCGGTCCTCGCCTCGCCGCCGTCCGGGTACGCCGCCTACACCGCCGCCGTGCGCGAGGAGTACGGCTTCGTCCCCGCCGACGCCTTCCGCGCGGGCCGCGCCGCGGTCCTGCGCGAGCTGCTGGCCCTGCCCCGGCTGTTCCGCACCCCGTACGGGGCGGAGCACTGGGAGAGGACCGCCCGCTACAACCTCACGGCCGAGCTGGAAATGCTGTCGTCCTGAGCGCGGCGGCTCGCCTAGCCTGCCGGACATGACTGACGTGTGCGGGCAGCGGGCGGCCGAGGCCGTCGAACGGGCGGTGGCGGACGCGGCACGGCTGCTGCGGACGGCGGCGGACGCCGACTGGGACGGCACCCGGGCGGGCGGCCTGGAGTGGGACTGCCGCCGCACGGCCGGGCACCTGGCGAACGCGCTGATCGCGTACGCCGGCCAACTGGCGGGCCGGGGACGGCACCTGGACGCGTACGCGCCCTTCAGCCTCGCCCTGGAGGACGGCACGGACCCGGCCGGCCTGGTCGACGTGCTGGAGACGACCGGCACCCTGCTCGCCCTGGCCGTGCGCTGCACCCCGCCGCGGGCCCGCGCCTTCCACCCGTTCCCCTTCCGCAGCGCGAACCGCGAGGGCTTCGCCGCGATGGGCGTCACGGAGACACTGCTGCACACGTACGACATCGCGACGGGTCTCGGGCTGGAGTACGAACCGCCCGCAGAACTCGCCGAGTTCGCACTCATGCGGATCTTCCCGCAGGTCCGGCCCGGTCCCGCCCCCTGGCCGACCCTGCTGTGGGCCACCGGGCGCGGCAACCTGCCCGGCCGCGAACCGGTCACCGACTGGCGGTGGAGCAACAACCTCGTGCTGCCCGCCGGACGACTGACCCTGGAGGGCGTCACCCCGGCCGCCGCGGCCGACCTCGCCGCCGGCGGCGACGGCGGATTCGACTGGGTCGAGGGCGGGCCGTACGAGGGCACGCGGGAGGCCGCCGCGATGACCTGGAAGGCGTACGAGACGGGCGTGCACCGGCCGGAGTTCGGGCTGTTCGTGCTGGTGCGGCGGGAGGACGACCGCGCGGTCGGCGGCATGGGCTTCCACACCGCGCCCGACGAGGAGGGCCGTACCGAGATCGGCTACGACCTGGCCGCCTCGGCGCGCGGCCGCGGCTACGCCACCGAGGCGCTGCGCGCGCTCTCCGGGTGGGCGCTGACCAGGACGGACGTACGGTCGCTGTTCGCCACCGTCGAGCGGGCGAACGTACCGTCCCAACGGGTGGTGACCCGGGCCGGTTTCCGGCGGGTGGAGGCGGAGGAGGCGGAGGGCGAGCTGTTCGCCTACGAGCTGCGGGACTGACCCGCCGGGGAGTGCCGCTTGCGGCGGCGCAGGCCGGCGCCGTGCAGCAGGCGCACCACCTCGCGGCTGGTGACCTCCACCGCCCCGGCCCGCACCGCGTCGGCGTAGCGGTGCGCCGGGACGTCGTAGTGGTCGCGTTCGAAGGCGCGGCGGGGCACGCCCAGCGCGGCGGCGAAGGCGTGGAGTTCGTCGTACGAGACATCGCTGACCAGGTGCGACCACAGGCGGCCGTGGCCCGGCCAGGCAGGCGGGTCGATGTACACCGTCACGACGAGGTCGTCCCGCCCAGGGCCGATGCCAGGGAGCCGATCGACGCCACCTTCACGCCCGCCTGGTGGCACACCCAGTGCGGGTCGGGTCCCAGTTCCGGCTCGACGTCCAGCGCGTGCGGGTCGCCCGAGCCGCACACCGGGCACAGCGGCCAGCGGCCGTACCGGTCGAGCAGCGCGTCCTGCACGTCCTGGGCGACCAGCCCGGCGACAAAGTCGGCGCCGTCCGGCCACTGCTCCACCCACCAGCGCCGCTGCGCGACGGAGTCCTCGACCAGCGAGACGACGTCCGCCTCGGCGACCTCGCCCGCGACGAGATCGGCCAGCACGAGGGCACGCGCGGCGTGCAGTGCCTGCTCCAAGGGGCTGATGGGGTCCATGCCCCTATTGTGCGCACTCTTGACCGGGACTCGGAGCCGAAAATATCTTTCAGAGGTGCCCAGGGACGTGAAGGGAACTTTCGGCGGTCCGCCGCCCGCACCCGGCGCGCTCGCCGCCAAGGTGCGCGCCCTCGCCCCCTCCATGACCCGCTCCATGCAGCGCGTCGCCGAGGCCGTCGCCGGCGACCCGGCCGGCTGCGCCGCGCTCACGGTCACCGGACTCGCCGAACTCACCGGCACCAGCGAGGCCACCGTCGTGCGCACGGCCCGCCTCCTCGGCTACCCCGGCTACCGCGACCTGCGCCTCGCCCTCGCCGGGCTCGCCGCCCAGCAGCAGTCCGGCCGCGCACCCGCCATCACCACCGACATCGCGGTCGACGACCCGATCGCGGACGTCGTCGCGAAGCTGGCGTACGACGAGCAGCAGACCCTCGCCGACACCGCCGCCGGCCTCGACACCACGCAGCTCGGCGCCGCCGTCGCCGCGCTCGCCGCCGCCCGCCGCGTCGACGTGTACGGCGTGGGCGCGTCCGGGCTGGTCGCCCAGGACCTCACCCAGAAGCTGCTGCGCATCGGGCTGATAGCCCACGCGCACAGCGATCCGCACCTCGCCGTGACCAACGCGGTCCAGCTGCGCCCGGGCGACGTCGCGCTCGCCATCACCCACTCCGGGTCGACCGGTGACGTCATCGAGCCGCTGCGGGCCGCCTTCGAGCGCGGGGCGACGACCGTCGCGATCACCGGGCGGCCGGACTCCGCCGTCACGCAGTACGCCGACCACGTGCTGACCACGTCCATCGCCCGGGAGACCGAACTGCGTCCGGCGGCCATGTCCTCCCGCACCAGCCAGCTCCTGGTCGTGGACTGCCTGTTCGTGGGAGTGGCGCAGCGGACGTACGAGACGGCGGCACCGGCGCTGTCGGCCTCGTACGAAGCGCTCGCGCACCGGCACCGCAGATGACACCGCACCGTCCCCGAGGACCGCACCGTCCGCGGGGACCGCACCGTCCGTCAGGACCGCACCGTCCGCAAGGGAAGAGCCGCACGCCATGACCTCCACCCCCGACACGTCCGACACCGCCCCCGCGTACGACGCCGCGCACCCGGCCGGTGCCGCCCACCCTGCCGGTGCCCCGGACGCCCCCGGCGCGTCGGCCACCGCCGGCGGACCAGACCTGCGGGCCCAGCTCGACAGCCTGACCACCGAGGCGTTCCGGCCCGAACTGGCCGAGATCGACCGGCTGTCCACGCTGGAGATCGCCACGCTGATGAACGGGGAGGACGCGGGGGTGCCCGGCGCGGTCGCCCGGCAGCTGCCGCGGATCGCCGCCGCGATCGACGCCGTCGCCGACCGGATGGGCCGGGGCGGCCGGCTGGTGTACGCCGGTGCCGGGACCGCCGGCCGGCTCGGCGTCCTGGACGCCTCCGAGTGCCCGCCCACCTTCAACACCGACCCCGCCCAGGTCGTCGGCCTCATCGCGGGCGGCCCGCCGGCCATGGTCACCTCGGTGGAGGGCGCGGAGGACTCCGCGGACCTGGCCCGCGCCGACCTCGACGCACTGGCCCTCACCGCCGAGGACACGGTGGTCGGCGTCTCCGCCTCCGGCCGCACCCCCTACGCGATCGGCGCGGTCGAGCACGCCCGGCGGCTCGGCGCGCTCACCATCGGCCTGGCCTGCAATCCGGGCAGCGCGCTGGCCGCCGCCGCGGACCACGGCATCGAGGTCGTCGTCGGGCCGGAGCTGATCACCGGATCCACCCGGCTGAAGGCGGGCACCGCGCAGAAGCTCGTCCTCAACATGCTGTCGACGATCACGATGATCCGCCTGGGCAAGACCTACGGGAACCTCATGGTCGACGTCCGCGCCTCCAACGACAAGCTCCGCGCCCGCGCCCGCCGGATCGTCGCCCTCGCCACCGGCGCGGCCGACGAGGAGATCGAACGCGCCCTCGCCGACTCCGGCGGCGAGGTGAAGGACGCCGTCCTCAGCATCCTGGCCGGTGTCGACGGCCCGGCGGCGGCCCGTCTCCTGGCGGAGAACCGCGGCCGGCTGCGGGAGGCACTGGCCGCGGCGCGCGGCTGAGCCGCCCGTCGCCCGGACCGACGGCGCGTCGGGCCGCCGGTGCGGTGATCGCGCGCCGCATGGTTGCTCCATGACCGAGCACGCCCACCACGCGCTGGCCGCCGCCCTCCTTCCCCTCGTCGGCGGTCCCGGCAACGTCACGTCCGTCGCCCACTGCATGACCCGCCTCCGGCTCGGCCTCGCCGACCGCGGACGGGTCGACGAGGAGGCCCTGCGCGCCCTGCCCGGCGTGCTCGGCGTGGTGGACGACGACACGTACCAGATCGTGCTGGGCCCCGGCACGGTGGCACGGGTGGCCCCCGAGTTCGAGGCGCTGCTCGCCCCCGGGCCGGACGGCGGGCTCGCGGCGCGCGGCGAGCGGCTGCGCCAGGAGCGGCGCGCGCGGAACGCGACCCCGCTGAAGCTGGCCCTGCGCCGGGTCGCGAACGTCTTCGTCCCGCTGATCCCCGCCCTGATCGGCTGCGGCGTCCTGGCGGGCGTGAACGGCCTGCTGGTCAACGCGGGCCTGCTCCCCGGGCTCACCCCGGCCCTCGCCGCGATCAGCTCGGCGTTCATGTCGCTGATCGCGGTGTTCGTCGGCCACGACACGGCGAAGGAGTTCGGCGGCACCCCGGTCCTCGGCGGGGCGGTCGCGGCGGTCGTGGTGTTCCCGGGCGTGGCGAAGGTGACGGCGTTCGGGCTGCCGCTGGCCCCCGGCCAGGGCGGCGTCCTCGGCGCGCTGGCGGCGGCCCTGCTGGGCACCTGGGTCGAGAAGCGCTGCCGGAACCGCGTCCCGGCCACCCTGGACGTCCTGCTCACCCCCACGGTGACGGTGCTGGTCGCGGGACTGGCCACGCTGTACGGCCTGATGTACGCGGCCGGCGCGGTCTCCGCCGCGATCGGCACCGCCGCGGACTGGCTCCTCACCACCACCGGCGCCCTGGCCGGCCTGCTCCTCGGCGGTCTCTTCCTCCCGCTCGTCATGCTGGGCCTGCACCAGGCCCTGATCCCGGTCCACGCCACGCTCATCGACGAGCAGGGCAGCACCGTCCTCCTGCCCGTCCTCGCGATGGCCGGCGCGGGCCAGGTGGGCGCCGCGCTCGCCGTCTACGTCCGGCTGCGCCACGACACCTCGCTGCGCACGACGATCAGGTCCGCGCTCCCCGCGGGCCTCCTCGGGGTCGGGGAACCGCTGATCTACGGCGTCTCCCTCCCCCTCGGCCGCCCCTTCCTCACCGCGTGCCTCGGCGGCGCGGCGGGCGGCGCGTTCCTCGGCGGCTTCGCGATGCTCGGCCAGCCGGTCGGCGCGACGGCGATCGGCCCGTCCGGCTGGGCCCTGTTCCCGCTGCTCGCCGGTGAGCGGGGCCTCGCGGCGACGGCGGCGGTCTACGCGGGCGGGCTGCTCACCGGCTATGCGGCCGGGTTCGCCGCGACGTACGCGTTCGGGCTCAGGAAGGCCTGAACCGGGCGACGTACGCGTCGAACGGCTCGATGCCCACGCCGGCCCGCAGCTCGTCCACCCGGCCGGGCTCGGCACAGGGCCACGGCACGGGCGAGCCGTCCTCCCGCACACCGGCGATCTGGGTGCCGTAGATCTGCTCGCGCCCCTCGTTGACGAGCGTGCGGTCCCGGAGGAACGCCAGCTCCCGCGCCCCGGCGCGGCCCTCGGCGACCGCGGCCTCCATCAGCCGCAGCGCCCGCCGCTGCACATCGAGCTGGCGGTCGGCGTGCTGGGCGACCAGCCAGGCGGCCCGCGCCGCCTCCTCCCCGACCAGCCCGGCCGTGGGCCACCCCACCTCGTCCATGATCTCGTTCAGCCGGTCCCCGTGCCGTGCGGTGATCCGCCGCCACCGCAACTGCGCGGCGGGGTCCTCGGCGTTGGCGTGGACGGCGGCCGCGTGGTCGTCCTCGGCCATGCGGACCAGTTCGGCGGCGAGTGCGTGGATGTCCTGCTGCATGCGGAAACCGTAAAGCCGCGAACGGTGCGGAAAGATCGTCCCGTGGGACGGTGACAGCGGGCCCCGGACACCCCGACAATGGATCCACGGCCACCGGAGCCGCCCCGCGTCCGAGGTTCACGTTCCGCGCCCCGGCCCCGCAGACTGATAGCCATGAACCACGCCCAGCTCACTGCCCTAGGCCGCGCCCTCCGTCTGCTCGGCGAGCACGGGGAGTCGCTGACCGCCGACACTCCGGACGCCAGGCTGCACGAGGTGAAGGCGGATCTGCGGCGGGCGCTGGACCTGCTGGAGGAGTCCGTCACCACGGCCGCGCCCAGCACGCGCTGCGCCGAGCATCCGAACGGGCCCGTCGACGAGGCCGCCCCCGATCTGTGCCTGCTGTGCGAGACCCGGCGGCGGGCCGCCCGTCGCGCCGAGTTCAACGGCCCCGGCCCGGCCCCGCAGCCCGCCCCGACCGCGCCCTCCCGGTACGGCACGCGCGGCGACCGGCCGCAGCCCCAGCAGCGGTGGCTGCCGGAGCTGTGGAACGGGCAGGAGTGGCAGCTGTGCGGCACCCCGCGCCGGGACCGCCGCGAGGCCGAGCTGTACCTGGCCGCCCAGCGGCGCGGATCGCGGCCCGCGGCGGCGTACCGGCTCGTGCACGAGTTCACCGACTACGAGGTGCTGCGGGTGTGGGGCATCCCGGTCCGGGTCGACATCGAGCCGATGGGCAATCTGTAGCGGTCCCCCGCACGCACCGCGTCAGCCCGGCGTCGGCGTCCGTGTCAGCCGGGCGTCCGCGTCAGCTCAGCGTCCGCAGTGCCGCCGCGTCGTACGGCGCCAGCTCGTCGAACCGGCCCGACAGCACCTTCCGGGCCCACAGCGGGTCCTGGAGCAGCGCCCGGCCCACCGCGACCAGGTCGAACTCGTCCCGCTCCAGCCGGTCCAGCAGGTTGTCGAGGCTGCCGAGCGGGGCGCCCGCGCCGGTGAAGGCGTGCAGGAAGTCGCCGTCGAGGCCGACCGAGCCGACCGTGATGGCCTGCTTGCCGGTGAGCTTCTTGGTCCAGCCGGCCAGGTTGAGGTCGGAGCCCTCGAACTCCGGCAGCCAGTAGCGGCGGGTGGAGGCGTGGAAGGCGTCCACACCGGCCGCGGCCAGCGGCGCGAGGACGGTCTCCAGCTCCTGCGGGGTCTCGGCGAGCCGGGCGTCGTACGCCTCCTGCTTCCACTGCGAGTAGCGGAAGATGACCGGGAAGTCCGGGGAGACGGCCTCGCGGACCGCGGCGACGATCTCGGCCGCGAACCGGGTGCGGGCCACCGGGTCGCCGCCGTAGGCGTCGCTGCGGCGGTTGGTGCCCGCCCACAGGAACTGGTCGACGAGGTAGCCGTGGGCGCCGTGGATCTCCACACCGTCGAAGCCGATCCGCTCGGCCGCCGCGGCGGCCTGCGCGAACGCGCCGATCACGTCGTCGATGTCCCGCTGGGTCATCGCCTCGCCGGTGCCCTCGGTGCCGTCGACGCGCAGCCCGGAGGGGCCGACGGCGGGCGCCTCGGGGAACGGGGGCCGCCCCGCCTTGCGGACCATGCCGATGTGCCACAGCTGCGGGACGATCCTGCCGCCCGCCGCGTGCACCTCCTCGGCGACCCTGGCCCACCCGGCGAGCTGCTCCTCGCCGTGGAAGCGCGGCACCCGGTCGCTCTCGCCGGCCGAGGCGTGGCCGACGTAGGTGCCCTCGGTGACGATCAGGCCGACACCGGCGGCGGCGCGGCGCGCGTAGTACGACGCCACGTCCGCGCCGGGGACGCCGCCCGGGGAGAACTGGCGGGTCATCGGGGCCATCACGATCCGGTTCGGGACGGTCAGGCCGTTGATCGAGACGGGACGGGCGAGGACCTGCGCGGCACGGGCGGCCGGGGTGTCGGCGGTGACGGTCACCAGGGGGCTCCTTGGGGTACCAGACGGTATGTGCGTGTGCAACGATCCCCAACCAGGGTGCCGGTCCGCTGATTCCGCCCCGTTCGTGTGACCCCGGACACGCCCGAGGGCGGCACCCCCAGCGAACGGGGAGTGCCGCCCTCGGCGTGGGACGAGTCCGATCCGGGAGGGATCAGAAGTCCATGTCACCGCCCGGCATGCCGCCGCCGGCCGGCGCGGCGGCCTTCTCCGGCTTGTCGGCGATGACGGCCTCGGTGGTGAGGAACAGCGCGGCGATCGACGCGGCGTTCTGCAGCGCGGAGCGGGTCACCTTGGCCGGGTCGATGATGCCTTCCTGGACCAGGTCGACGTACTCGCCGGTCGCGGCGTTCAGGCCGTGGCCCGGGGTCAGGTTGCGCACCTTCTCCACCACGACACCGCCCTCGAGGCCGGCGTTCACGGCGATCTGCTTCAGCGGGGCCTCGAGCGCGAGCTTCACGGCCTGGGCGCCGGTCGCCTCGTCACCCTCGAGCTCCAGCTTCTCGAAGACCTGGGAGGCCTGGAGCAGGGCCACGCCACCACCGGCGACGATGCCCTCCTCGACGGCCGCCTTCGCGTTGCGGACGGCGTCCTCGATGCGGTGCTTGCGCTCCTTGAGCTCCACCTCGGTGGCGGCACCGGCCTTGATGACGGCCACGCCGCCGGCCAGCTTCGCCAGACGCTCCTGGAGCTTCTCGCGGTCGTAGTCCGAGTCGCTGTTCTCGATCTCGGCGCGGATCTGGTTCACGCGGCCCGCGACCTGGTCGGCGGAGCCGGCGCCGTCGACGATGGTGGTCTCGTCCTTGGTGATGACGACCTTGCGGGCGCGGCCCAGGAGGTCCAGGGTCGCGTTCTCCAGCTTGAGGCCGACCTCCTCGGAGATGACCTCGCCGCCCGTGAGGATGGCGATGTCGCCGAGCATGGCCTTGCGGCGGTCGCCGAAGCCCGGGGCCTTGACGGCGACGGACTTGAAGGTGCCGCGGATCTTGTTGACGACCAGGGTCGACAGGGCCTCGCCCTCGACGTCCTCGGCGATGATCAGCAGCGGCTTGCCCGACTGCATGACCTTCTCCAGGAGCGGGAGCAGGTCCTTGACGTTGGAGATCTTGGAGTTGGCGATGAGGATGTACGGGTCCTCGAGCGACGCCTCCATGCGCTCCATGTCGGTGGCGAAGTACGCCGAGATGTAGCCCTTGTCGAAGCGCATACCCTCGGTGAGCTCCAGCTCCAGACCGAAGGTCTGGGACTCCTCGACGGTGATGACGCCTTCCTTGCCGACCTTGTCCATGGCCTCGGCGATCAGCTCGCCGATCTGGGTGTCGGCGGCGGAGATGGAGGCCGTGGAGGCGATCTGCTCCTTGGTCTCGACCTCCTTGGCCTGGTCGAGCAGCGCACCGGAGACGGCCTCGACGGCCTTCTCGATACCGCGCTTCAGGGCCATCGGGTTGGCACCGGCGGCCACGTTGCGCAGGCCCTCGCGGACCAGCGCCTGGGCGAGAACGGTGGCCGTGGTCGTACCGTCACCGGCGACGTCGTCCGTCTTCTTGGCGACTTCCTTGACCAGCTCGGCGCCGATCTTCTCGTACGGGTCCTCGAGCTCGATCTCCTTGGCGATGGAGACACCGTCGTTGGTGATCGTGGGCGCGCCCCACTTCTTCTCGAGGACGACGTTGCGGCCCTTGGGGCCGAGCGTCACCTTCACGGCGTCCGCGAGCTGGTTCATGCCGCGCTCGAGGCCGCGCCGCGCCTCCTCGTCGAACGCGATGATCTTGGCCATGTGAAGTGGTCCCTCCAGGACTGGGGGTGATTCCTTCGGACCGCGCCCGCGCCCGCGACGGACGGCCTGCCTGCCTCGTGGTTCCTTGCCCCACTTGGCCTGCGGCCTCACCGACCCGGTCCTTCGTTGTCACTCTCACCTTCAGAGTGCTAACGCAATGATTAGCACTCGACCCCGCCGAGTGCAAGGTGCGCCCGCGAAGCGCGCTCGATGAGGGGGGCGGCCGGGCGACGGGCGGGCGCCCCCGCCCGCGGGGGTCCGGCGGGGAACCCGGCGGTGGGCGAGCGGACGCCCGCCGGGTCCCGCGCACGCCGAAGGGCCCGCACCGGCCGGCGGTGCGAGCCCTTCGCTGTAGATCGTTCAGGCGGTGACGCGAACCATGTCGGCCTGCGGGCCCTTCTGGCCCTGCGAGATCTCGAACTCGACCCGCTGGCCCTCTTCCAGGGTGCGGTACCCGTCCATCTGGATCGCGCTGTAGTGGACGAAGACGTCCGCACCACCGTCGACCGCGATGAAGCCGTACCCCTTCTCCGCGTTGAACCACTTGACGGTGCCCTGAGCCATGCCTAACTCCCCTATTACTGGCCCTTGCACAGATCCACACTTCGCGGATCCGGGTCAGACCTCACCCCCCAGTCGTTGGGGGCGTGCGCCGGAACGCGTCGACCGCGGCTGAATGTATCTGTCCAACTGCCGTCTGCAACAGGTCAATCGGACGAGAAATCCGGGCACCGGTGATCGGTTATTCATGAAGAATTCACCCGAATTCCGGGCAAGTCGGGCCCGGCATAAGGAACGAAAGGCGCAAAAAGGCCGCCGATTTTGGCTGCTTCTCGACGCAGCGACAACGTGGAAAGTACGGCGGGTTCCCCAACTCTACCGCGCTCAACCACATGGAATTGCCCCCTCCGCA
Organism: Streptomyces glaucescens; assembly: GCF_000761215.1. Classification (GTDB taxonomy): domain Bacteria; phylum Actinomycetota; class Actinomycetes; order Streptomycetales; family Streptomycetaceae; genus Streptomyces; species Streptomyces glaucescens_B. The sequence goes on from NZ_CP009438.1 coordinate 3,537,691, forward strand.
TCTCTCACGGAGGGGGCAATCCGATGAACAGCGTGTGACAGCGGTCAGCAGCCGCCGGCGACCGCGGGAATGATCGACACACCGGCGCCGTCCGGCGTGGCGGTCTCCAGGCCCTGCTCGAACCGGACGTCGTCGTCGTTCACGTACACGTTGACGAACCGGCGCAGCTTGCCCTGGTCGTCCAGCACGCGGGCGGCGATCCCCGTGTGGTTCTTCTCCAGGTCGGCGATGACCTCGGCGAGGGTCGCGCCGTCGGCGGAGACCTCGGCCCGGCCACCGGTGTAGGTGCGCAGGATGGTGGGGATGCGGACAGTGACGCTCACGGTGAAAACCTCCGGTTCAGGGGAAAGACGTGGGGGCACGGCAGCCGCGCGGCCGGCCCCCACCGGCCGCGCGGCGCAGGACGGTCTAGACGAGCCCGGCCTCGCGGAACGACTCCAGGCTGGGGCGGATGGTGGCGGTGAGCCCCGTACCGGCCACCGCGTCGAGCGTCTTCAGACCGTCCCCGGTGTTGAGGACGACGGTCGTGAGCGACGGGTCGAGGACACCGTTCTCGATCAGCTTGCGGGTCACCCCCACGGTCACCCCGCCGGCCGTCTCCGCGAAGATCCCCTCCGTCCGCGCCAGCAGCTTGATCGCGTCGACCACCTGCTCGTCGTTCACGTCCTCCACCGCACCGCCCGTGCGCCGGGCGATGTCGAGGACGTACGGCCCGTCCGCCGGGTTGCCGATGGCCAGGGACTTGGCGATGGTGTCCGGCTTCTGCGGGCGGACAACGTCGTGCCCGGCCTTGAACGCGGCCGACACCGGCGAGCAGCCCTCGGCCTGGGCACCGAAGATCTTGTACGGCCTGTCCTCGACGAGCCCCAGCCTGACCAGCTCCTGGAGACCCTTGTCGATCTTCGTGAGCTGGGAGCCGGAGGCGATCGGGACCACGATCTGGTCCGGCAGCCGCCAGCCGAGCTGCTCGCAGATCTCGTACGCGAGGGTCTTGGAGCCCTCCGCGTAGTACGGCCGCAGGTTGACGTTGACGAAGCCCCAGCCCTCGCCCGCCGGGTCGCCGATCAGCTCGGAGCAGAAGCGGTTCACGTCGTCGTAGTTGCCCTCGATGCCCACCAGCTCGCCGCCGTAGACCGCGGCCATGACGACCTTGCCCTGCTCCAGGTCGTGCGGAATGAACACGCAGGAGCGGAATCCGGCGCGGGCCGCCGCGGCGCCCACCGCGCCCGCCAGGTTGCCGGTGGAGGAGCAGGAGAGGGTGGTGAAGCCGAACGCGCGGGCGGCCTCCAGGGCCTGCGCGACCACACGGTCCTTGAAGGAGTGGGTCGGGTTGCCCGAGTCGTCCTTCACGAAGAGCTTGCCGGCCTCGACCCCCAGCTCGCGGGCCAGGTTGTCGGCCTGGACGAGCTTGGTCCAGCCGGGGTTGAGGTTCGGCTTGCCGGCCACGTCGGCCGGGACGGGGAGCAGCGGCGCGTACCGCCAGATGTTCGCGGGGCCCGCCTCGATGCGCCGGCGCAGCTCCTCGGCGTCGTACGCGGAGAAGTCATAGGCGATCTCCAGCGGGCCGAAACACTCCTCGCAGGCGAAGACCGGGCCGAGCGGGACCCGGTGGCCGCACTCGCGGCAGGAGAGCGCGGCGGCGGGGCCGAGGTCTACCGTGGAAGGAGGAGCGGAGTCGGAAGCAGTCGAAGCCGCAGCGGAATCCGTGGTGCTTGCAACAGTCTGCACAGCCATGTGAGGCGAGGCCCTTTCTCCTCATCTTCCTCACGACGCACTTCGCCGTGAGACGGATTTGGCACCTTCCCTAGCCGGGAGCCTCGCGGAAGCGATCAATGCGATCGGCGTGATCGGCGGTGATCTACGAGACCGGCTGGAGGGTTGCCGGGGCTTCATCGGGCCGTGTCCCTCTGCCCCTCTGGATGAGCTGTATGCGGTTGTGGAACGCGGGCGACCCCCGACATGCGATGGTCATCAGCGTTGTCCAAGACTGTAACCGAAGGCCGGGACAGTTGAGATAGTCGTCCGAACCGCGAGATGGATCACAACACGATCCGATCACCGCCCCTCGCCGAGACAACGCTAAGGAGCCGCGCACTGTGCTGGAAGAAGTCGAGCGCTGGCTGAGCACCCGCTCCTGGTCCGTGACCGACCGACCGCTCCACAAGATCCTGGCCGCCAAACGCGCCACCGGCCAGACGGTCAGTGTCGTGCTGCCCGCGCTCAACGAGCAGGAGACGGTCGGCGACATCGTCGCCGCCGTCCGCCGCGACCTCACGGGGCAGGTCCCGCTGGTCGACGAGGTCGTCGTCGTCGACTCCGGATCCACCGACCGCACCTCCGAGGTGGCCGCCGCCGCGGGCGCCCGCGTGGTGCACCGGGACGCGATACTCCCGCGCATCCCGGCCGTCCCCGGAAAGGGCGAGGTGCTGTGGCGGTCCCTGCTCGTCACGCGCGGGGACATCGTCTGCTTCGTCGACGCCGATCTGCGGGAGTTCTCCTCGGACTTCGTCCGCGGCATCGTCGGCCCGCTGCTGACCGATCCGGAGGTGCACCTCGTCAAGGCGATGTACGACCGCCCGCTGGGCACCGCGGCCGGACAGGGCGGCCGGGTCACCGAGCTGATGGCCCGTCCGCTGCTGAACATGCACTGGCCGCTGCTCGCCGGGTTCGTCCAGCCGCTCGGCGGCGAGTACGCGGCGCGCCGCTCGCTGCTGGAGCGGCTGCCGTTCCCCGTCGGGTACGGGGTGGAGCTGGGCATGCTGGTCGACGCCCTGCACCTGGTGGGCCTGGACGCGCTCGCCCAGGTCGACGTCGGGGTGCGCAGGCACCGGCACCAGGACGGGCAGGCGCTCGGCCGGATGTCCGCCGCCATATACCGCACGGCCCAGCTACGGCTGGCCCGGGCCCATCTGGTGCGGCCGGCGCTGACCCAGTTCGAGCGGGCCGGTGACGGCTTCGAGCCGCGGACCTACCCGGTCGACACGGAGGAACGGCCGCCGATGACGGAGATCGCCGAGTACACGGCCCGCCGGGTCGCGTAACGCTGCGGAGCCTCCTGTATACGGCGGAAACGCACGTTTGAGCGGTTGGGGGGCGGGCTAGGTTGAGGACCATGGCTTCGACGTCAGGTGCTGCACAGGTACTGGTGGCCTCCAACCGTGGCCCCGTCTCCTACCAGGTCCGCGACGACGGTTCGCTGCACGCCAAGCGGGGCGGCGGCGGACTGGTGTCCGGGCTGTCGGCGATCGGTCCGGACGCGGGCGCGCTGTGGGTGTGCTCCGCGCTCGGCGACGGCGACCGCGAGGCGGTGCGCCGCGGGGTCGGCGAGGACGGCGTGCGGATGCTCGACATCCCGGCCGAAATCCACTCGGACGCCTACAACGGCATCGCGAACTCGGTGCTGTGGTTCGTCCACCACATGCTGTACCAGACGCCGCTCGAGCCGGTGTTCGACGCGGAGTTCCGGCGCCGGTGGGCGTCGTACGAGACGTACAACCGGGCCTTCGCCGAGGCGCTGGCCGCCGAGGCGGCCGAGGGCGCCGCGGTCCTCGTGCAGGACTACCACCTGGTGCTGGTCCCCGGCATGCTCCGCGAGCTGCGCCCCGACCTGAGGATCGGGCACTTCTCGCACACCCCGTGGGCGCCGCCGGAGTACTTCCGGATGCTCCCCGACGACATCGCGGAGGCCGTGCTGCGCGGCATGCTCGGCGCGGACCGGCTCGGCTTCCTGACCCGGCGCTGGGCGGACGCGTTCACCGCGTGCTGCGAGGCGTTCGTGGGCGGGACCGGCGACACCCGGATCGGGGTCCACGGACTGGGCGCGGACGCCGACTTCCTGCGCCGGCGCGCGCACGAGGCGGACGTCGAGGAGCGGATGACCGCGCTGCGCGCCGAGATCGGCGAGGGCCGCAGGGCGATCGTGCGCGTCGACCGCACCGAGCTGTCCAAGAACATCGTCCGCGGCCTGCTCGCCTACCGGCAGCTCCTCGCCGACCGCCCCGAGTGGCGCGAACGCGTCGTCCACGTCGCCTTCGCCTACCCCTCCCGCCAGGACCTCGCCGTCTACCGCGACTACACGGCGGAGGTGCAGCGGCTGGCCGCGCAGATCAACGACGAGTACGGCACCGCGGACTGGACCCCGGTGGTCCTCCACGTCAAGGACGACTTCGCCCGCTCCCTGGCCGCCTACCGGCTCGCGGACGTGGCGCTGGTCAACCCCATCCGCGACGGCATGAACCTGGTCGCCAAGGAGGTGCCGGTCATCTCCGACGAGGGCTGCGCGCTGGTGCTGTCCCGGGAGGCGGGCGCCCACGAGGAGCTGGGCGAGGACGCGGTCACCGTGAACCCGTACGACATCGTGGGCACGGCGGACGCCCTGCACCGGGCCCTCACCCTGTCCCCTGCCGAGCGCGCGGACCGCACCAAGCGCCTCGCCGCCGCCGCCACCGCCCTGCCCCCGGCCCAGTGGTTCCTCGACCAGCTCACCGCGCTGACCGGCCAGGACGGCGGCTGACCGCCCCGCGCGGGACGGCCGGGAGACCGGGCGGCCGGTCCGGTGGGCCGGCCGCCGGACCGGGCGGCCGGCCGGGTCAGGACAGGTGGTCCGCCAGCGTCCGCAGCAGGGCGACGACACCCTCCGGGCCGTCGGCCACCACGTCCGCGCGTTCCCGCAGCTCGGTGACCTCGTCGCTGCCGCTGCACACCAGCAGTCCGGGGGTGCCGCCGGCGCGGAGGGTGTCCACGGCGCCGTAGGCGGGCAGGTCGCCGAGGTCGTCGCCGGCGTAGAGGACCACGCGGGCGCCGGTCTCGCGGACGAAGCGCTCCAGGGCCACGCCCTTGTCCATGCCCGGCGGGCGCAGTTCGAGCACCATGCGGCCGGGTTCGACGATCAGGCCGTGGCGGACGGCGAGGTCGCCGAGCGGGGTGCGCAGCGCGTCGAACGCGGCCTGCGGGTCGGCGGCGCGGCGGGTGTGCACGGCGACCGCGTGCCCCTTGTCCTCCGTCCGGACGCCCTCCAGGCCGGCGAGGAGGCCCGGCAGCGCGGCGCGCACGGCGGCCACTCCCGGGTGCAGGTCGGGCGCGGTGACCTTGCCGGTGGCCGCGTCCCAGCGTTCGGCGCCGTAGTGGCCGAGGACGACCAGGTGCTCCAGGCCGGGGACGTCCGCGAAGCCGCCGTGCCGCACGGCGACCTCGGCCGGGCGGCCGGTGATCACCGCGACGGCGGCCACCTTCGGGGCGAGCGCGGTCAGCGCGGGCACCGCGTCCGGGTGGGCGCGGGCCTGCTCGGGGTCGGCGACGATCGGGGCGAGGGTGCCGTCGAAGTCCAGGGCGATCACCGCCTCGCCGGGACGGGCGAGCAGGGCGCGCAAGCCGTCGCGCCCCTGCGGGGTGACCGGTTCGGGAAGGTCCGTGGTGTGTGTGTCAGGGCTGCCCATAGGGCGAACCTAACCGCGGGGGGCCGTGCCGAACCGTGAACCCGGCCTCATCGCTCGGCTCGCCGGGCCTCCCGGACGCGCCGCAGCCGGTTCACCGTGACCGGGTCGTGCGCCAGGGCCCGCGGGTCGTCGAGCAGGGCGTTGAGCAGCTGGTAGTAGCGGACCGGGGCGAGTCCCAGTTCCTCGCGGATGGCGCGTTCCTTCGCGCCGGGGCCGGGAAAACCCCGGCGCTCCAGCGCGAGGACGTCCTGCTCCCGTCGGTTCAGCGGCCCGTGCTCCATACGGGGAACGGTAACCGCCCGCACCGACAGCCGGGCCCGCCGGGACCTGCCGGGCCTACCGGTCCGCGTCCGCCGTGCTCTCCGCGTCGAGGGCGGTGGTCTGCAGCTTGCCGAGCACCGCCGACGGGCTGCCGCCGGGCGCGACCGCCTGCCCGATGCGCTTCTTCACCTCCGCGGCGACCTGCGCCCAGGACGTCCTGCCCACCGGGTACAGCTCGGCGAGCGGCAGCTCCTCAAGGAACGGCTGGAGCGCCTTGTCCTCGTCGGCGGCGCTCATCACCTCGTACGCGGAGTTGGTGACCGGCAGCAGGTCGTACTCGCGGGAGAAGCCGAGGACGTTCTCGTCGCTGTAGACGAAGTCGAGGAACTCGCCGACCTCCTCCTTGTGGCCGTTCTGCCTGAACGCCAGCATCCAGTCGGCAACGCCCATGGTCGCCTTGGACTCGCCGTCGACGCCGGGCATCGGCACCATGCCGAACTTCACGCCCTTGTTCTCGGCGATCTTCATCAGCGACGGGTGCCCGTTGAGCATGCCGACCTGCCCGTTCGCGAAGGCGGCGAAGGCGTCGGCGCGGTTGAGCCTGCCGGGCGCGACGGGCCCGGTGAGGCCCTTGCCGACGAGTTCGTCACGCAGCCAGGTGAAGGTCTCGACGTTCTCCGGGGAGTCGATGCCGTAGCCGCCGGAGCTGTCGGTGTAGCCGCCGCCCCCGCTGAGCAGCCACTGCATGGTCTCGGCCTGCGCCTCCTCGGGGCCGAGCGGCAGCGCGTAGGGGTACTTCACGCCCTCCGCCTTCAGCGCGGCGGCGTCGGCGGCCAGCTCCTCCCAGGTGGTGGGCGGGGTGAGGCCGGCCTCGGCGAAGAGGGTCTTGTTGTAGAAGAGCAGCCGGGTGGAGGCCGCGAACGGCATCCCGTACTGGGTGCCGTCGATCTGGCCGGCGGTGGCGAACTGGCCGGCGAAGTCGGCCTGGACCGGGATGGAGAGCAGTTCGTCGGCCGGGTAGAGGAGTCCGGCGTCCGCGTAGTCGGCGTAGGCGCCGATCTGCGCCATGTCGGGGGCGTCGCCGGCCTCGACCATCTCCTTGACCTTGCGGTCGACGTCGTTCCAGGAGTGGACGCTGACCTCGATCTTCACCCCGGGGTGGTCGGCCTCGTATGTCTCGACCAGCTCCGACCAGTACTTCTCCGAGCTGTTGGCCGCGCTGTCGCCGTAGTCGGCGGCGACCAGCCGCAGGGTCACGTCACCGGAGTCCCCGGTGAGGCCGCAGCCGCCCAGGACCGCCGTCATGCCCAGTGCGGACACCACCGCGATCAATCCTGCCTTGCGCCGCTGCACCGCTTCCCCAACCCCTGTCTCTCACGTCGTCCTGCCGTCCGGATTCCGGAGGGAGGTCTACACCTCCGCGAAACAAGGTCTACACCACGTGAGTGGACTAGACCTCTTCCGGGTCCTCGGGCCACACTGTCCCCCGTGAGACACGTCATCGCCCTCGATGTGGGCGGCACCGGCATGAAGGCCGCCCTGGTCGGCGCGGACGGCGCGCTGCTGCACCAGGCACGCCGGGCCACCGGGCGCGCCCGCGGGCCCGAGGCGGTCGTGGAGACCATCCTCGACTTCGCCGCCGAGCTGCGCGCCCACGGCGAGCGGCACCTCGGCGCCCCCGCCCGCGCGGCCGGCGTCGCCGTCCCCGGCATCGTCGACGCCGACCGCGGCATCGCCGTCTACGCCGCCAACCTGGGCTGGCGCGACGTCCCGCTGCGCGACCTGCTCGGCGCACGGCTGTCCGGCACCCCCGTCGCCCTCGGCCACGACGTCCGCACCGGCGGCCTCGCCGAAGGCCGGATCGGCGCCGCCCGGGACGCCGACCGCTTCCTCTTCGTCCCGCTCGGGACCGGCATCGCCGGCGCCATCGGCATCGACGGCCGGGTGGAGGCGGGCGCGCACGGCAACGCGGGCGAGATCGGACACATCGTCGTACGGCCCGGCGGCATCCCCTGCCCCTGCGGCCAGCGCGGCTGCCTGGAGCGCTACGCCTCCGCGGCCGCCGTCAGCCAGGCCTGGGCGGAGGCGGCCGGCGACCCCGCAGCGGACGCGGCGGACTGCGCCGAGGCCGTCATGTCCGGGGACCCGAACGCCGTCCGGATCTGGCAGGAGGCGGTGGACGCCCTCGCCGACGGCCTGGTCACCGCCCTCACCCTGCTGGACCCCCGCACGATCGTCATCGGTGGCGGGCTCGCCGAAGCGGGGGAAACCTTGTTCACACCGCTGCGGGACGCCGTCCGGCGGCGCGTCACCTTCCAGCAGCCGCCGTCCATCGTCCCCGCGGCGCTGGGGGACACGGCCGGCTGCCTGGGCGCGGGGCTCCTGGCCTGGGATCTCCTCGACACAACGGACAGTACGGAGGAACCGACGTGACGGCAACGCCGCCAGCGACGCGGGACAGCATCGGTCAGCGGCTGCGCCGCGGGCCGCGACCAGCCACGGACTTCCCGCACCCCGCCACGGACGGGATCCCGCTGATCCTGACCGGTGCGAACCTCGTCCTGCCCACGGGGACCGTGCGGAACGGCCGGCTGGCCGTCGACGGCACCCGCATCGCCGCCGACGCACCGGACGGCGCCCACGTCCTCGACGTGTCCGGCCACTGGCTCGTCCCCGGCTTCGTCGACCTTCACAACCACGGCGGCGGCGGAGCCGGCTTCACCAGCGGCACCCTCGAAGACGTCCTGCGGGGCATCCACACCCACCGCACCCACGGCACCACCACCCTGGTCGCCTCCACGGTCACCGGCGACCTGCGCTTCCTCGCCGAGCGCGCCGGGCTGCTCAGCGAACTCGCCGAGCAGGGCGACATCGCGGGCATCCACTTCGAGGGCCCGTTCATCTCCCCGTGCCGCAAGGGCGCCCACTCCGAGGAGCTGCTGCGCGATCCGGACCCGGCGCGGGTGCGCAAGCTGGTCGAGGCGGCGCGCGGCCACGCGAAGATGGTCACCCTGGCCACCGAGCTGCCGGGCGGCCTCGACTCCGTACGCCTCCTCGCGGACCACGGGGTGATCGCGGCGGTCGGCCACACCGACGCGACGTACGAGCAGACCGTGGCGGCCATCGACGCGGGCGCCACCGTCGCCACCCACCTGTTCAACGCGATGCCCGCGCTCGGCCACCGCGCCCCCGGCCCGATCGCGGCCCTGCTGGAGGACGAGCGGGTCACCGTCGAGCTGATCAACGACGGCACCCACCTCCACCCGGCCGCCCTGGAGCTGGCGTTCCATCACGCGGGCGCCGGACGGGTCGCGTTCATCACCGACGCGATGGACGCGGCGGGCTTCGGCGACGGCCGCTACATGCTCGGCCCGCTGGAGGTCGAGGTCGCCGACGGGGTGGCCCGGCTCGTGGAGGGCGGCTCGATCGCGGGCTCCACCCTCACCCTGGACCGCGCCTTCAAGCGGGCGGTGACCGTCGACCGGCTGCCCGTGGAGGACGTCGTCGCGGCCATCTCCGCGAACCCGGCCCGGCTGCTCGGGATGGACGACCGCATCGGCTCCCTGGAGCCCGGCAAGGACGCCGACCTGGTGCTGCTGGACGCCGACTTCGAGCTGACGGGCGTGATGCGCCGCGGCGCCTGGGTGGTTCGGCCCCAACTGGGGTGATCCGTCCGGCGGCCGGCGGGAGGGCGGCCCGCTCCGGGGCTGGGCCGGCCGCCGTCTCTTTGGCATGATCGAGCTTCCGGAGAACGTCTCGGCAAGCATGTCACTCGGGGGAGGCCGGCCCAGGTGATCCTCACGGTCACGCTGAACACCGCTCTCGACATCACGTACCGGGTGCGGTCCCTGCGGCCCCACTCCACCCACCGCGTCACCGACGTCACCGAGCGCCCCGGCGGCAAGGGCGTGAACGTGGCGCGGGTGCTCGCGGCCCTCGGCCACGAGGTCACGGTCACCGGTTTCGCGGGCGGCGGCACCGGACGCAGCGTGCGGGACGGGCTCAGCGGCGCGCCGGGCGTGCGCGACGCGCTCGTCCCGGTCGGCGGCGCCACCCGGCGCACCATAGCCGTCGTCGACGAGCGGACCGGCGACACCACCCAGCTGAACGAGCCCGGCCCGCTCATCACCCCCGCCGAGTGGTCCGCCTTCCAGGAGGCCTACGGCGAGCTGCTGGCCGCCGCCGACGCGGTGGCGCTGTGCGGCAGTCTCCCGCCGGGCGTCCCGGTGGGCGCCTACGCCGGGCTGGTCCGCACCGCCCGCGCGGCCGGTGTCCCGGTGCTGCTGGACACCAGCGGCGAGCCGCTGCGCCGGGCCGTCGCCGCCCGCCCCGACATCGTCAAGCCCAACTCCGACGAGCTGGCCGAGCTGACCGGCGCCCACGAGCCGCTGCGCGCCACCCAGGACGCCCGCCGGCGCGGGGCGCGGGCCGTGGTGGCCTCGCTGGGGCGGGACGGACTGCTCGCGGTGACCGCGGAGGGCCGCTGGCGGGCCGTCCCGCCCGCGCGGCTGCACGGCAATCCGACGGGCGCCGGGGACTCGGCGGTCGCGGGCCTGCTGTCGGGGCTCGTGGAGCACCTGCCCTGGCCGGACCGGCTGGCCCGCGCGACCGCCCTGTCGGCAGCGACGGTCCTCACCCCGGTGGCCGGGGAGTTCGACCGCCGCGCCTACGAGGACCTGCTGGCCCGGGTCGCGGTGACCGCGGAGGCCACCGCGGCCTGAGCCGCGCCCGCCGCTACTGCACCCAGCCCTTGACCAGCCAGAGCTGGTCGAGGTTGGCGTCGCACTGGTTGCCCTGCTCGCAGGAGATCTTGATGGTGTTGGTGCCCTTGTTGAGCTGGACGTAGTTGTAGGTCTTCGTCCAGCCCTTCTCGTAGTCGCCCTCGGGGGCGTTCGCCCAGTTCTTCATGTCGACGGGCGTGGAGGCGGCGGTGCCGTTGACCGTGAGGGTGGCGTTGGCGTCCTTGCCGGGCACGCCGTAGCCGACGTACAGGGTGTACTTGCCGGACTCCGGGATGCCGTTGACGTTCCAGGTGACGGAGGCGCCGACGGTGTTGAAGCCGGTCACGTAGAAGCCGCCGTCGGCCCGGGCGCCCTTGATGTCGGAGGCGGTGCGGGCACCGCCGCCGAGCAGCAGCGTCTTGGCGTCGATGGCCGGCAGCTCGTCCTCCTCGGCGGCCGGGCTGCCGCTGTCCGACGGGGTCGGCTCACCGCTGCTGGTGACGGTCGGGGTGGGCGTGGGGTCGCCGCCCGCCTTGTCGTCCTCGCCCTCGCTGTTCAGCATGGCCACGCCGATGCCGATGACCACGGCGGCGACGACCGCGAGCGCACCGATCAGCAGCCCCTTGGTGTTGGGGCCGCGGCCCCGGCCGCCGCCCGGCGTGCCGGGCATCGGCTGCTGGGTGGTCGGGGCGCCGCCGGGGTAGGTCTCCGGTGCGGCGTAGTGGGCGCTGGGACGGCCGGGCGCGCCCTGCTGCGGCGGTATGGCCGGACCGTAGGCGGCGTGCTGCTGACCGCGCGGACGATCGCCGACCGTGCGCACTCTGCTGACCGAGTTCGGGTAGCCGTAACCGCCGGACGGCGGCTGGGCCCCGTTGGCCTGACCGTCGGCGTAGAGGTAACCGAACGGGTCGTCGTCCTCGGGCGTGCTCGCGCCGTTGTTGCCGGGCGTCATCCCTCGTACTCCTCAAGCAGGTGCGGAACGGATGCGATGCGGTGGTGAGAGGGCGAGCCTACCCGCTCTCACTGCACCAGACGGGTGACCCGGATCGCACCGACGCGCTGACCTGCGGTTCATCCCGCACGGCGGTGCTGTTTGGGACGAGATCGTTTCTCTACGTACATCCGCTCGTCCGCGGACTTGAGCACTTCGTCCGCGGTCATCCCGCAGTGCGCCCAGCCGATGCCGAAGCTGGCACCCACCCTGACGGCCCGGCCCTCGGCCCGGATCGGCTGGATGATCTCGTTGCGCAGCCGCACGGCGAGGTCCTGCGCGTCGGCCCGGCCGAGGCCGTCGGCGAGGATCACGAACTCGTCGCCGCCGAGCCGGGCCACGGTGTCGCCGTCGCGGACGCCGTTGCTGAGCCGGCGGGCGACCTCGATGAGCACGGCGTCACCCGCGTTGTGGCCGAACCGGTCGTTGATCGACTTGAAGCCGTCGAGGTCGCAGAAGAGCACCGCGAGGCCCTTGGTGCCGTCGTCGTGGTCGCCGGCGGGGGCGACGGTGTGCACGTGGTGGTCGTAGACGTCGACCTCGTAGCCGTCGCCGGGCGGGAAGTCGAAGGCGTGGCCGGCCTGGTCGTAGCTGTCATAGCTGTCGTAGCCGTCGTAGCCGTCGTAGCCGGGGTGGCCGTGGGCGGCGTCGTGGGAGTCGGCGGGGCCGGACTGGGGGCGCTGGCAGAGCCGGGCGGAGAGCCGGGAGCGCAGCTCGGCGGAGTTGGGCAGTCCGGTGAGCGAGTCGTGGGAGGCGCGGTGGGCGAGCTGGAGTTCGCGGCGCTTGCGTTCCTCGATGTCCTCGACGTGGGTGAGGAGGAAGCGGGGGCCGTCGGCGGCGTCGGCGACGACGGAGTTGCGCAGCGAGACCCAGACGTACGTCCCGTCGCGGCGGCCGAGGCGCAGCTCGGCCCGCCCGCCCTCGGCGGAGGTGCGCAGCAGGGTGCCTATGTCCTCGGGGTGGACGAGGTCGGAGAAGGAGTATCGGCGCATCGCGGAGGCGGGGCGGCCGAGGAGGCGGCACAGGGCGTCGTTGGTCCTGAGGATCCGGCCGTGCTGGTCGCCGCCCATCTCGGCGATGGCCATGCCGGAGGGGGCGTACTCGAAGGCCTGCCGGAAGCTCTCCTCGCTGGCCCGCAGGGCCTGCTGCTCGCGCTCCAGGCGGATCAGGGCGCGCTGCATGTTGGAGCGCAGCCGGGCGTTGCTGATCGCGATGGCGGCCTGGAAGGCGTACATCTGGAGGGCCTCGCGGCCCCAGGCGCCGGGCCGCCGCCCGTTGCGCGGGCGGTCCACGGACAGGACGCCGATCAGTTCGCCGGAGGCGGGACCGCCCTGGGCGCCCGGGGCGTACATCGGCGCGAACAGGCGGTCGGAGGGGTGCCACTCGTCCTCGAAGCGGGGGGCGGGGCCCTCGGTGTACCACTGCGGGACGTCGTCGTCGTCGAGGACCCAGCCCTCGGTGTGGGGTATGAAGACCAGGTCGCCCCATTGCTCGCCCATGTTCAGCCGGCGTTCCCAGGAGGCGCGCGAGCCGACCCGGCCCGTGATCAGCGCCTCGGCGGCGGGGTTCCCGGAGAAGGCCGCCACCACCAGGTCGCCGTCGGGGCGGACGAGGTTGACGCACGCCAGCTCGTACCCGAGGGCGGTGACGACGCCGTCCGCGACGGTCTGCAGTGTGTCGGCCAGGCTGCGTGCGGTGTTCATGTCCGCCATGACCTGGTGCAGCTGTCGCAGGGACGCAAGGCGGACGTACGGTTCCGACTCGGTCTCCATGCTCGCCCTCCCCCCGATACCTCGCAGCGAATCATGAGGGTCGTCTTCGGCGCGGGTCGCCTCCGGCGCCATTACAGGGTGGTCGCCCTTGTACTCCCCGCCACTGAATCACAGCGCGCTGCCCACTCGGTACACAGGGTCAACAATTAACGCCCCTTGTGACTCAAGTCACAGCAGAACGTGAACAATGGAATGGGGATTGCGCGTTCTCCCCTTCCGTTCACCGAACGCATGGTTTGCACGAATGACCACGGCGCGCAAATCCACCGTGCGGGAAGTCCGCCTCCGGCCCTAGGACCCGCCTCGGGCCGAGGTCCGATGCGGCGCGTCCGTACCGGAGACTAGCGTTTCCCCCGTGCTGAAGACTCCCCCCTCGACCCCGCCGGCCCCGTCCGCCCCGGCAGTACCCGTTCAGCCCTCCCCCGCCGGGCATGCTGAGGGGGTGAGCAACGACGAGTTCCGGGCCGCCATGTCCCGGCTGGCCGCCGGTGTGGTCCTGGTGACCGCGGTCGAGCCGCCGCTGGACCCCGACGACCCCGCGGCGCCCGCGGGCGAGGACGTCGGCATGACCGCCACCGCCTTCATGTCGGTCTCCCTCGACCCGCCGTTGGTGCTGGTCAGCCTGCGCGAGGGCTCCCGCATGGACGACCTGCTCGCCGAACAGCCGCGATGGGCCGTCTCCGTGCTCTCCGAGAGCCAGCGCCACATCGCGGGCCGGTTCGCCATGAAGGGCCGCGTCAGCGACCGCCTCCTCTTCGCCGACATCCCCTACCGGCGCGGCGAGGCCACCGGCGCGCCCCTGGTCGGCGGCGCCCTGGCGACCCTGGAGTGCCACACCGAGCAGCGCGTGACGGCCGGCGACCACACCCTCGTGATCGGCCGGGTCCTCACGGCCCGGGTCCCGAGCGCGGACGGCGGGCCGCTGGCGTACTTCCGCGGCCGGTACCGGCAGCTCGGCTGAGCACCGGCCCGCGCCGGAGCGCGGCACCGGCCCACGGCCACCGGAGCGCGGGCCCGCCGCCGGAAATCGTTCGCCGCGCGGTGGCGGTCTTCCCTACCGTGCCCGGATGATCACTCTCGAAGAGCTGACGCCCGGCAATTTCGACGCCGCCACCGCCGTCCGGGTCCGCCCCGACCAGGAGCACGCCGTCTCCCCCGTGATGCAGTCCCTCGCCGAGGCCTACGTCCACCCGGACGGTGTCGCCTGGCCCCGCCTGATCACCGACGACGGCCGCCCGGTCGGCTTTCTGATGGCCTTCCTCGGCATCGACTGGCACGGCGACGGCACCGTCCGCCGCTCGGGACTGTGGCGGCTGAACATCGCCGCGGGGGAACAGGGCAAGGGCTACGGCCGGTTCGCCGTCGAGTCGGTGGCCGCCGAGATCCGCCGCCGCGGCGGCACCGGGATGTACGTCACCTGGCACCCCGGCCCCGACGGACCCGAGGGCTTCTACCTGGGCCTCGGGTTCCGCCCGACCGGGGAGACCAGCGGGGGCCAGACCGTCGGCGTGCTCGACCTGGCCTGACCCGCGGCGCGCCGGTCTCCCGGGGACGGCGGGGCTACGACCAGTCCCGTGCCGAGCGCCCGCGCTTCGTCTCGGAGCGCTGCTTCTTCTCCCGCAGCCGGCGCTCGTTGATCCCGCGGGGGATCCGGGTCGGCCGGCGCGGCTTCGGCGGCGGCGCGCTCGCCTCGGCGAGCAGCGCGGCGAGGCGTACGGCGGCGGCCTCGCGGTTGCGCCACTGGGACCGGTGCTCGGACGCGCGCACACCGATCACCCCGTCGACCAGCCGCCCGGCCAGGCGTTCGAGCGCCCGCTGCTTCCACACCTCGGGCAGCGCCTCGGTGCGCGCGAGGTCGAACCGCAGCTCCACCTGGGAGTCGCTGGTGTTGACGTGCTGCCCGCCGGGCCCGGACGACCGCGAGAAACGCCACATCAGCTCGGCCTCGGGCAGGGAGACGGAGCCGCGGATGACGTAGGGACCGGACATGCCGTCCATGTTCCCGTCGCCGCCCCGTCCACGTCACCCGAATATCGAAGGGGTTTTCCGGCCGTCCGGGTAAAGAAAGTAAAGGACCTGGAACCTGGCGCACCTCCGCCGGCGTTGAGTGGGGTAGCTGTAGCTTTTGCCGTACGCAACGAGGGAAGGGACTCCCAACAATGGCTGTAAGCCTGTCCAAGGGTGGCAACGTCTCGCTCACCAAGGAGGCTCCGGGCCTGACCGCCGTCACCGTGGGCCTCGGCTGGGACGTCCGGACCACCACCGGCACCGACTTCGACCTCGACGCCTCCGCGATCGCGGTCAACGCTCAGGGCAAGGTCTACTCCGACCAGCACTTCGTCTTCTTCAACAACAAGCAGAGCCCGGACCAGACCATCGTCCACACCGGTGACAACCTCACGGGCGAGGGCTCCGGCGACGACGAGCAGATCAACGTCAACCTGGCCGGCCTCCCGGCCGACATCGACAAGATCGTCTTCCCGGTCTCCATCTACGACGCGGAGTCCCGCTCGCAGAACTTCGGCCAGGTCCGCAACGCCTACATCCGCATCGTCAACCAGGCCGGCGGCACCGAGATCGCCCGCTACGACCTGTCGGAGGACGCGGCCACCGAGACCGCCATGGTCTTCGGCGAGCTGTACCGCAACGGCGCCGAGTGGAAGTTCCGCGCCGTCGGCCAGGGCTATGCCTCGGGCCTCGCGGGCATCGCGCAGGACTTCGGCGTGAACGTCTGAGCCTCGCGCTCGTCCGTCTCGTCCTCGGGCTCCCCGGTCTCGTGCCGGGGAGCCCGGCGGCGTTACGTTGCCCCGCATGATCCTCGAAGCCCTCACCGTCCCGCGCGGCCACGCCCTCCCGGGCCCGCTGCTCGCCGAGGTGACCGCGCTGTACGCCGCCAACCGCGAGTACCAGGCGCTCAGCGGCGACTTCCCGGACCCGGACGACATCCGGCCCGAGCAGGTGGCGGCGGTCCTGGCGCAGGAACTGGCCGACCCGCACACGGAGGTGCTGCTCGCGCGGAGCCGGGGACGGCTCGTCGGCATGGCGATCACGCTCGCGCACCATCCCGACCCGGCCGACCCCGACCCGTGGATCGGTCTGCTGCTGGTGGACCCGGCCGTGCAGCGGCAGGGCCACGGCCGTCGCCTCGCCGCCGCCGTCGAGGACCGGTTCCGCGCGGCGGGCCGCGGTGCCGTGCGGCTCGCCGTCCTGGACGACAACTCCGGCGCGCTCGCGTTCTGGACGTCCTGCGGCTACGAGATCGTCGGCCACCGCCGCGACCGCGCCCTGGGCCGCCCCTGCGCGGTGCTCTCCAAACCGCTGCGCACCCCGCGCCGGGCCGCCCGGGTCGCCGTGGTGGACCCCGACGGCGCGGTGCTGCTCTTCCGCTACGACAACGTCGAGGCCGGCGTGCACTGGGCGCTGCCCGGCGGCGGCCTGGAGCCCGGCCAGGGCCCGCGCGAGGGCGCCCTGCGCGAACTGCGCGAGGAGACCGGCTGGACGGACCTGGAGCCGGGCCCCCTGCTGTGCACCTGGGAACACGACTTCACGCACGGCGACGTCCCCGTCCGCCAGCACGAGCACGTCTACGTCACCCGCGGCCCCCGCCGTGACCCGGCCGGCCCGCAGCTCGCCGCCGCGCACGCCGCGGACGGCATCCTCGCCTGGCGCTGGTGGACCAGGGCGGAACTGGCAGCGGAGGCCGAGCCGGTCTGGCCGCCGGAGCTGGCGCGTCTGCTGGACGCGTGGGAGTCCTGACCGGCGCTCACCGCGCGGCCGTCGTCAGGGCAGGTCGGGGCGGCCGTCGCCGTACAGCCAGTCCTCCCAGACGCCACTGAGGTCGTGGCCCGGCGCCCGCCGTTCCACGTAGTCCGTGAACTCCCCGGTGTGTGCGTTGCCGTGGCGGTGCTCGGCGGCCCAGCCGCGCAGCAGGCGGCGGAAGGCGGTGTCGCCGACGATCTGCCGGATCCTGTGCAGCACCATCGCGCCCCGGTCGTACACCGGGCGTCCGGAGACATCGGCGGCGGTCGGCGGCTTCGCGGGCGGGAACGCGAACACGTCCTCGTCGGCATAGAGCGCGTCGAACGTCCGCTCGGCGCTGTCCCCGCCGTGTTCCTCCTCCCACAGCCACTCCGCGTACGTCGCGAAGCCCTCGTTGAGCCACATGTCCCGCCAGCTCGTCGGCGTGACCGAGTTGCCGTACCACTGGTGGGCCAGCTCGTGGACGAGGAGCGGCAGGTCGGGGGCGCCGGGGAAGACGGGGCGGTTCTGCGTCTCCAGGGCGTACTCGGCCGCGTCCGCGGGGGCGACGATCGCCCCCGTGGAGGAGAACGGGTACGGGCCGAAGGTGTCCCGCGCCCAGGCCATCACCTCGGGCAGCCGGGCCAGCACGGCCCGGCTCGCGTCCGCCTGCCCGGGGTGCACGGCGCTGTGCACCGGCAGCCCGTCCGGGGTCCGGCCGCGCCGGATCTCGTAGCGGCCGATCACGAGCGTGGCGGCGTGGCTGGGCATCGGCTCGGCGGTGCGCCAGGTGTACGTCGTCCGGCCGCCCTCCGTCCGCTCGCCCGCCGGTTCGCCGTTGGAGACCGCCGCGAGGCCCCGCGGCACGGTGACCGTGAGGTCGTAGGCCGCCTTGTCGGAGGGGTGGTGGTTGCCGGGGAACCACGCCATCGAGCCGACCGGTTCGCCGAGCGCGAGCGCCCCGTCGGCGGTGGGCAGCCAGCCCTCCTCGGACCCGTCGGGGTCGGTGACGGTGACCGGGGTGCCCTCGTAGCGGACCGTGACGCGGAAGGTGGCGCCCTCGCCGAGCTCGCCGGCGGGGCGGACGGTCAGCTCCTGGCCGGTGCGGTTCCAGCGGGCGGCGGTGCCGTCCACGGTCACGGAGCGGACCTCCATGCCGTCCAGGTCGAGGTTGAGGGCGGACAGGCGCTGTGTGGCCCGGGCGGTGACGACCGCCCGGCCGGTGAGCCGGCGGCTGCCGGGGGCGTAGTCGAGGGTGAGGGCGTAGTGCGTGACGTCGTAGCCGCCGTTGCCCGCCTTCGGGAAGTAGGGATCGCGCACCCCCGAGCCGCCGGGCGTGCCCTCCACCCCGCCCTCGCAGGCGGCCGAAGCGAGAACGAGACAGACACAGAGGGCGACCGGGACGGCGGGCACGCGACGGAACACACCGGTGATCCTAGGGCGACGGGGCCGGCGGCCGGGCGCCCCGGACACGCGGCCCACCCCACGCGCACCACACCGCGGTCCGGCGCCGCCGGGAACCGCCGCCCCCGGGCCGTGACACCATCGGTCGCGTGCTCGACATCGGCTACGCCCTCTCCAACCGTTTCCCCGACCCGCCGCAGACGGACTACCGCCGCGCGGACGTCCACGCCCTGCGCCACGACCTGTTCTGCGGCGACGTGTACCTCGCCGACACCGAGGCCGACCGGGAGCTGTCCACATCCTGGGGATGGGTGCCGGTACTGGACTTCGCGTGGGCGCTGTGCGACATCGTGGAGCGGCTGGACCGCGACCCGGCGGGCTCCCGCGCCTCCCGCCCGCAGCACGCGGAACTCGACTTCACCGAGTCCACCGACCGGATGCTCTTCGAGCGCCGCTTCGGCTGGGTCGACATCGAGTCGGACTGGATGCCGGCCGAGGAACCGCCCCTCAGCTTCTCCCACGCCGAACTGCGCCGCGAGGCACGGGACTTCCTGCACGACCTGATCGCCGACCTGTGCGACCTGCACGAGGACCTGGCGGACAACCCGGCGATCTGGACCCTGCAGGCGAAGTTCCCGCGGGTGGGGTGAGGCACGGGCCGCCTCACACCACCCGCACCCCCAGCGCCGCCGCGAACACCGCCGCGAGGTCCATCAGCTGACCGGGGCTGATCACCGCGCCCGACAGCCGGTCCAGCCCCCCGGCGATCTCCAGCGGTTCCGCGCCGCGCAGGTCCACGTCCTTCAGGGTGGCCGCGGTGAAGTCCGCGCCCTTCACGGCACAGCCCACGAACTCCACCCGCTCCAGCCGCGCACCCCCGAAGTCGGGCTCCACCAGCACGCAGTTCTCGAAGACGACGTCCCTCAGGCGTGCCGTGCGCAGGTTGAGGAAGTCCAGCTTCCCGCCGCGGACCACCACCCGTTCCAGCACCGCCCCGTGCAGCTGCACCCCGCCCAGGCGCGGCTCCGTCACCTCCACGTCCCGCAGTGTCGCCTCGGCCAGGTCGGTGCCGACGCCCTGGACCGGGCCGAGCACCGAGTCGAGGAAGCGGGCGTGCCGGAGCCGCGTCCCGGTCAGCGTGCAGGACGCGAGGGCGCAGTCCAGGAAGCGGGCGCCGCCGCCGTCCTGGCCGGTGAGGTCCGCGCCGCGGAACTCCAGGCCGTCGTAGTCCCCGTCGGGTTCCAGGCCCGCGCCGCCGTACGGCTCCAGGGGCGGCAGCCGCGGCTCCGGCCGCCGCGCCGGTCTCGGGTCACTCGCCTTGCGCACCATGGCCCCATGCTGCACCCCGCCACTGACAATCGCCCTGACCAGCGGCGACGCCGGCGATGTCACATCCGGGGCCGCCGATCGGTCCTAGAGGGAGGACGGAGAAGACCGGAACGCGACCCCAGGGAGAGCCATGCACCGCATCACCGTCATCGGCGGCGGCTTCGCCGGACTCACCGCCGCGATCACCGCCGCGGAGGCGGGCGCCAAGGTCACGGTGTACGAGGCGCACCACACCCTCGGCGGGCGCGCCCGCACCGCGGACGGCCCGTACCGGACGAACGAGGGCCCGCACGCCCTCTACAACGGCGGCCCGCACTGGACCTGGCTGCGCCGGCGGGACCTGATCGGCCCGCTGGCCCCGCTGCCGCCCCTGGAGGCCGCCCGGCTGCGACTGCGGCACGGCGGCGCACTGCGCCGCACCCCGCCCTTCGCCATGCTGAAGCTGCTGCGCCGCGCCGCCCGGCAGGCCCCCGTCGACACCGACTTCCTGACCTGGGCGACCGAGCAGGCCGGCGAGGAAGGCGCCCGCGCGGCCGCGCACTACTGCGCCGTCGCGCTGTTCCACCACGACCCCGGCTCGCTCTCCGCGGCGTTCGTGCAGGAGCGGCTGCGCCGGGCCACCAAGCTGCCCCCGGAGGCGCACTACCCGCGCGGGGGCTGGTCGAGCGTCGTCGACCGGATGGCCGGGCGCGCCTGGAACCTGGGCGTGCGGATCGAGACCCTGTCCCGCGTGGACAGCCTGCCCACGGACACGCCCGTCATCGTCGCGACCTCCCTGGACGCGGCCCGCCGGCTGCTCCGGGACGACTCGCTGACCTGGCCCAGCGGCCGTACGGTCCTGGTGGACCTGGCGGTGCGCACCCGCCGCGGTGACGCGTTCGCCGTCTCCGACCTGGACGCGCCCGGCTGGATCGAACGGTTCACCGCGCAGGACCGCACGCTCGCCCCGGCGGGCGAGCAGCTCATCCAGGGACAGTTCCCCATCGGCCCGGACGAGACCCGCGCGGACGGCGTCGCCCGCGCCGAACAACTGCTCGACCTGGCGTTCGACGGCTGGCGGGAACGGGTCACCTGGCGCCGCGAGGCGGTCGCCAACGGCCGTACCGGCGCCGTCGACCTGCCCGGCACCACCTGGCGGGACCGCCCGGCCGTGGACCGCGGCGACGGCGTCTACCTCGCGGGCGACCAGGTATCCGCGCCGGGCGTGCTGTCGGAGGTGTCCTTCACCAGCGCGCTGACCGCGGTGTCGCTCGCGCTCGGCCGGCACGGAACACGGCCGCTTGACCTCAAGCACGCTTGAGGCCGCACCGTGGGATCCCGTCACCGACCCGCACCACCGCACCGGGGGGAATCCCATGCACGCCGTCCGACTGCACGCCTTCGGCCCCGCCGAGAACCTCACCTACGAGGAGACCGCCGACCCCGCGCCCGGCCCCGGCCAGGTCCGCATCCGGGTCGCCGCCGCCGGTGTGCACCTCCTCGACACCGCGATCCGCGAGGGCGTGCAGGGCCCGCTGCCCGAACTGCCCGCCCTGCCCACCATCCCCGGCCGCGAGGTCGCCGGGGTCGTCGACGCGCTCGGCGAGGGCGCCGACCGGGCGTGGCTCGGCAAGCGGGTCGTCGCCCACCTCGGTTTCGCCCCCGGCGGCTACGCCGAGCTGGCCGTCACCGACGCCGAGCGCCTGCACGAGATGCCCGAGAACCTGGACTTCGCCCAGGCCGTCGCCATGATCGGGACGGGCCGCACCACCATGGGGATCGTCCAGTTCGCCGAGCCGGGCCCCGGCGACGTGGTGGTGGTCCCGGCCGCCGCTGGCGGAATCGGCACCCTGCTCGTGCAGTACGCGAAGAACGCCGGCGCCACCGTCGTCGGCCTGGCCGGGGGCCCCGCGAAGACCGCCCGCGTGCAGGCGAACGGCGCCGACCTCGCCGTCGACTACCAGGACCCGAGCTGGCCGGACAAGGTGCGCGCCCGGCTGGGCGGCCGGACGGCGACCATCGTCTTCGACGGCGTCGGCGGCGACGCCGCCCGCGCCGCTGTCGGCCTGCTCGGCCCCGGCGGCAGGCACATCGTCTTCGGCTGGTCCGCGGAGGGACTGCACGACGGCACCCCGTACGTCGTCGAGGGAGTCACCGAGCAGGTCCTCGGCCCCGTGATGATGCGCAAGGCCGGCGGCCCGAACCCGGTCCGCACCCTGGAGCTGCGCGCCCTCGCCGAGGCCGCCGCCGGCCGGCTCGTCCCCGCCGTGCACCGTTTCCCCCTCGCCGAGGCCGCCGCCGCCCACCGCGCCCTGGAGACCCGGGGAACCACCGGCAAGGTCGTACTGGAGCCCTGACCGGCCCCGGCCGGCCCGCGGACACCCCAGGGGCGGTGCGTCAGTGCCGCCCCGCCACCCGGTCCGCCCACCGCGCCAGCCGCGACGACTCCGCGCGGTGCGTCACCGTCTCCCGCCGGTCCGCCGCGCGGTACGTCGCGTACATGCCGTGCACGCCCAGCCAGCGCAACGGCTCCGGCTCCCACCTGCGCACCCTGTGCCCCACCCACGGCAGCTCGGTCAGCTCGGTCCGCCCGCCCTGCCCGGAGTCCTGCTGGACCAGGTCCCGCAGGGTACGGCCGGCCAGATTGGCGGTGGCGACACCGGAGCCGACGTAACCGCCCGCCCAGCCCAGCCCCGTCGACCGGTCCAGGGTGACGGTGGCGCACCAGTCGCGCGGCACACCCAGCACCCCCGACCAGGCGTGCTCGATCCGCACCCCCGCGAGCTGCGGGAAGAAACCGGCCAGCACCTCCCGCAACGCCGCGACCGTCTCCGCCCGCGTCCGCCCGTCGTTGTCCGTCCGCGACCCGAAGCGGTACGGCACTCCCCGCCCGCCGAGCGCGATCCGCCCGTCGGCGGTGCGCTGCGCGTACATGTACGCGTGCGCCATGTCGCCCAGCGTCTCCCGTCCCTCCCAGCCGACCGACGCCCACTGCTCGTCGGTCAGCGGCTCGGTCACGACCATCGACGAGTTCATCGGCAGCCAGGTCCGCCGCTGGCCCCGCAGGGAGGCGGTGAAACCCTCCGTGCAGCGCAGCACATAGGGCGCGCGGACCGTGCCGTACGGCGTCACCGCGTGCTTCGGCCGGATCTCCGTCACCGGCGTCGACTCGTGGACGACCACCCCCAGCGCCTCCACGGCCGCGGCCAGGCCCTTGACGAGCTTCACCGGGTGCACCCGGGCCCCGTGCGGCGTCCAGGCCGAGCCGACCGCGTCCGCCACCCGGATCCGCCGGGCGGTCTCCTCGGCCCCGTACAGCTCCCGGTCCGTCTCACCGAACGCCGTCTCCGCCGCGTGGAACGCCCGCAGCCGGGCCAGCTGCGCGGGCGTGCGCGCCACCTCCAGCACCCCGCCCTTGTGCAGATCCGCGTCGATGCCCTCCGCCGCCGCCACCCGGATGACCTCGTCCACGGTGTCGTTCATGGCCCGCTGAAGACGTACGGCGGCCTCGCGGCCCCGCAGCTTCGCGTACCGGTCCCGCCCCGCGATGCCGTTGTACAGCCATCCGCCGTTGCGCCCCGAGGCCCCGTAGCCGCAGAACTTCTGCTCCAGCACGACGATCCGCAGGAACGGAGCCGCCTTCTTCAGGTAGTACGCGGTCCACAGCCCCGTGTACCCGCCCCCGACGATCACGACATCGGCGGACGCGTCACCCTCCAGCGGCCCGCGGCCCTCCGGGAAACCGTCGGACGCGTACCAGAAGGAGACTCCGCCGTTCACGACACCGCTGCTCATGGCCCCGGACGGTAACCCGCGCGACCGGCCGGTGTCTCCTTCGGATTCCGTGGAACCGGCGGACGCCGCAGGGCCGTGAACCGGATGAAGACACCCGCACGCGCGCGTAGGGTCGGTCCCCGTGATCCATGTCCCGGAGGAACTGGCGGCTTCCCAGGCGAAGTTCAACGGCGGCGAGGGCCGCGCCTTCATCGCCCGGCTGCCCGACCTGGCCGACGCCTTCCTGGAACGCTGGCAACTGCGGCTGGACGGACCGCCGATGAACGGCCGGTGCGCGCTCGTCCTGCCCGTGCTCCGCGCGGACGCCACCCCCGCCGTGCTCAAACTCCAGCTCCTCGACGACGAGACCGAGGGCGAACCCGTCGCGCTGCGCGCCTGGAACGGCGACGGGTCCGTCCGGCTCCTCGACCACGACCCGGACACCGGCACCATGCTGCTGGAACGCCTCGACCCGGCCCGCATGCTCTCCCACGTCCCCGACACCCGCGCCGCCGTCCAGGTCATCGCCCGCCTGCTCGCCCACCTCACCGCCACTCCCGCCCCCGCGCGGCTGCGCCGCCTCGGCGACCTCGCCCACCGCATGCTGGAGCGGACCCCGCGGGCCCTGGAGCGCATCCCCTGCCCCGATGCGCGAAGCCTGGTCGCCGACTGCGCGGCGGCCCTCCGCGAGGTCGCCGACGAGCCCGGCGACCGCCTCCTGCACTGGGACTTGCACTACGACAACGTCCTCGGCGCCGACCGCGCCGACTGGCTGGCCATCGACCCCAAGCCGCTCGCCGGCGACCCCGGCTTCGACCTCCTCCCGGCGATCCGCAACCGCTTCGACCCCGCCGAGATCCACTGGCGCTTCGACGCCATGACCGGCATCCTCGCCCTGGACCGGGCCCGGGCCGGCGCCTGGACCCTCGGCCGCGTCCTGCAGAACTGCCTGTGGGAGACCGAGGAAGGCCGCCCGCCGGAGGCGGAGCAGCTGGAGATCGCCCGGACGCTCCGGGCTACCCTCCGCCCATGATCCGTACCGCGACCCCCGACGACGTCCCCGTCCTGCACACCCTGATCCGCGAACTCGCCGCCTACGAGAGGGCGCCCCACGAGGCCCGGGCCACCGAGGCCCAGCTCCACGCGGCCCTCTTCGGCGAGCACCCCGCCGCCCACGCCCACATCGCCGAGGACGACACGAGCGGCGAACCGGTCGGCTTCGCCCTGTGGTTCCTGAACTTCTCCACCTGGCGCGGCACCCACGGCATCTACCTGGAGGACCTCTACGTCCGCCCCACCGCCCGCGGCGCCGGCCACGGCAGGGCCCTGCTGGCCGAGCTGGCCCGCCTGTGCGTGGAGCGCGGCTACCAGCGACTGGAGTGGTCCGTCCTGAACTGGAACGAGCCCGCGATCGGCTTCTACCGGTCCCTGGGCGCCGTACCGCAGGACGAATGGACGGTGTACCGGCTGACGGACCAGGCCCTGGCCGACCTGGGGACGGCATGAGAGAGGCCCGGACCGGAGTTCCTCCGGCCCGGGCCCGCACCACGAGCCCCCTGTCGGACTCGAACCGACGACCTTCGCTTTACAAGTTCTCTTGAGTGAGTCGCGGGCCAGGCTCTCGGTGCTCTTCCCAGCGGCGCGATGTGTACGGATGACGCTTGTGGTGCGGCGTTGTGCGGGCTTGTTGCCGTCAACGGCTGCCGTCAGCTAGCGAGCGGCAGCTACCTCGTGTACCTGCGGCAACATCTTGCATCCATACCAATGCCCAGGCGTTCCAAGGATGTGAGCGCGCAAAAACCTGCCTTCGGTTGCCTCTCAGGCCTATCCTTACGAGGGTCTGCGTATGGAATCGTCATCACGATGGGGGGACTAGTGCTGCCACCGCAGGCGTTGGAGAGGCTTGTGCAGCCGGCGCAGGAGCTACTGGCGAAGGACCCAGCCGCGCTTCGCTCGACAATTCCCGTCAGCACTGAAACATGGCATAACGGACTTGAGCAAGCAGGGATCGTTCGTCAGCGCAATCCCATTTCCAGGGAGATAGCCGAACTCCAAGACGCTGTTGACTCTCACGACGCTAAAGGCGTTCGCGCCAGAAGTTTGGCCTTGGCCCAGAGGGTGCAGGAAATCTGCTCGGACTTGAGCATTCTCGCTGCATGCAAAGTGGCTTCTGATGGGAGAAATATAAACGCCATCAGGAAATTGTTCGACCTAGCCCATGTCACTTTGAAGCGCTACGCAGGTAAGTCGTCACCCTTGGAGGTAAATGAAGTTACAGAGTCCATGCTGGCGGCGCTTGAACACCTTTTCTCTCAATCTCCATATCTGCATGATGACCCCTGCATGGAAGTTTTTGGCCTTCCCAGGGAAGACGTGTCTGAGGATAATGGTATTTTTTCCGAGTCGCGGCTTTATGGGTATTACTATGGGCGTTACGGGCAGCTTGCAGCTAAGGTCGATGGCATTTGGTCTGCGCTAACGAACTCCCCACCGTCCTTGATGGACGGTCTGACGCCTGCATGGGTGCTCATGCATGCAACTTATCCTTTGACAATGTACCGGGCTGCTGTTTTCGCTAGGGAGCAGATACAGCACAGTTTCGCGGCGGACCCCGCTGCAAGCGCCGCGGCATTGCGCGCATACAAGCTCCGCATTGATAAAAGTAAAGCAAATCACGCGGGTGTCATCAGAACTCAGAACGCCGCAAATTCGAGCGTGACGAACGCAGAAAAAGCCGAGTTGACGCTCGACCTATATCGACGGGTGATTGAGGGGCAATTCCGCCCTTGGGCTTGGACCTTGCTGCAACTTAGGGGGCGAGTTGGCGCGCGCTTACCTGAGTTGAATACCCTTAGGGAAATGCTGCTTGCCGACGGGCATCGCGTTTTGAAGGACGCCGCTCACGCCATTCTTCCCGCCGCCCGCAATGCGGCGGCTCATGAAGACTTCCTGTGGGATGAAGAGCTTGAAGAAATTTGTGTTGGTGACGCCACAACGTCAGTTACTGAACTTGAGCAGGCTATCAGTCGAGCCTACGACTTTATGTGCGGATGCGAGTGCGCCATAGTCGAATGTCGAGCTAACGATCCCGTTTTGGTCGATGCTATGGCTTCCGAAGATCCGCCGGGTGGCTCCCTTGCTCGCAACGTCGCTGTTGCCGTAAATCTGTTTGGAACCAACGGCTTGCGCGTAAAGTCGCACGCGCTCGATCGCGGCATCTTTTCCGTTCACGTGGAAAAGTGGGACCTCCAAGCCGTCAACCCTGGACTCCAGGCTCTAACGGCGGCGTCGCAGGTACTCCCCAAGGTCAACAAGTTTCAGGTTCGCGTCGGCGTTCCCGCTTTGCTGGCAGCAGACATCGACCGATCTCACTTGCAGAGAAATTGGCATGTATGGCTACTAGCTCGTAGCCGATTCAATGAAATGCCGTTGAGTACGTTCCTTCCGGCGAACGCTGCAGTTCGATTGGCGGTTGAGTCGCCCACGGAAGCAGTTCGGGCCGTTACCTGGCTTGCACTCAATGACGCCATGCACGTGTTCCAGGATGCCGCAGAGGTAAGCCATGACCGTCGACGTTTCAAGCGTCTGTGGCCGCACTTGCAAGCACGACTTGAATTGATTTCCTATTCGATAACGGTGGCAAACGAAATTGTCGGAGCGGACGATGAGGAGGCTACGGCGGCACAGGAGCTGCTCAAAAAGGTTGCTGTAGAGGTGGCAAAGCCTGTGAAAGACGTAGTTGTGAGCTTCGTAGTCAGTCTGGGGCGGATGATTGAACGTCATTGGAGACAACTCGGCCCGGTGCCGATTCTCCCAACGCTAGATAAGACGCCACTGCACTGAAACGGCTTGGTTGCCCACATGTCCCTGCATGGTAGATGGCTCGCCTGATTCGGCGACACGCGCCCGTGGTGCCGTAATAGGCTACCGCCAGGCCAAGGTGTCAGAGCTGCGATTTGGTGGTCTCAGTCGGTTTCAGACTGAGGTCGGGGTCGGACGGCGTCCAGCGCCGCGACGATGACCGTAGGATCACCGTCATAAAGAATGTGAGGCTCGTCAGACGCGGGAGGGATAAAACGAGTTCGGTATCGCCGAAGGTCGCTTTCGGAGAAGTAAATCGAGTTGGGATCGTGTGCGTGCGCCTCGTTGCGCTTGCTGATTCTCGACCAGAGTTCATCGTGGCTTGCTTCTAGATAAACGAGCACCGGGGTTGCGCCGGCGTCGCTGGCGATGGCTTGCCACCGGGCACGGTCGTCCGGCGTCCAGAAGCCATGGTCGACCACAACATCGCGCCCGGCCTTAAGCAGCTCCCGAAGTTCGACCGCCACGTCCTCAAGGACCGGACGCTCAAGAGTGGGGAAAGTACCCCGCGGGAAGTCCACTCCGTACACGCCGTGACGCCGGTACATCTCTTCATCGGGGCACAGGCGCGAGAATCCGCGATCGGTGAGTACTCGGGAAAGGGTGGTCTTCCCGGACCCAGGAAGACCAGCCATAAGGACACAGAACGGAGGGCGAGCGGTCATCGGTCTCATCAGAGTCTGGGAGATTGCAGCAATCTCCGCTTCGGCTTCGGGGGAAAGGTTGCCGGTGCGGCAAGCGGTGAGCAGGGCGCCCAAGCGGGCTTCGAGGACGCTCAAAAGCGTGTCGTCAACTGTCATCATTGGGACACCTCTGACTCGGCCTGCCAGGTGCGACCAGGGCCTCCAAGGTCGACCCCGTACTCCACCACGTTGTCCTCGCTGTCAATGAACTTCGCTGTCATGACGACCACGGGTTCCGTAGGCGGGTTCTTGGGGTCCAGTTCCAGTAGCTCTGCGTCTTCGGCTGTCAACACGCGCGCTGAGGCGGTGTCGACCCGATGACTGATGGGGACGCCGGTCGCCTCGGCGATGAGCTGGAGCGATGTACCCCCGGTCAGTCGCTCGCTCACGGCCAACTGCGGAATGAGCTTCCCGTATCGAGCGGGAATCCACGAGGTACTGTGCGCCACGATGCCGTGTCGGTCCCTGTACACCCTGCGCCGGCGGATCACGTCGGAGCGTGGCTCAATGCCCAGAGCCTGTGCCACATCCGAAGGCGCAGGCACTACCGCGGCCTCGTGCGAGTCGGACCTTTCACCTGACCCCCAACTTGAGCCAGTACGACGACCCCGGTCCTGACGCTGAGATCCGGAAGACATCGGGGCCGGACGGTCCAGAACTTCCGTCCCGATCCCGTGGATGCCCCTGACTAGACCCTCGTTGCGTAGTTTGCGCAGCGCCTTCTCGGCCGTCGCGGTGCTCACTCCCCACTGCTCCGAGAGGTTCTTGATGCTCGGCAGGAGCGATCCCGGCGTTAGCTGTCCGGACTCGATCAGCTCCGTGTAGTGGGCAGCAATTTTCGCGTACGGCGCCCGATTGTCGGCCTGACCGGCCATGTCGTCAGCTCCCTCATCAGCGGTTCCCTGCGGTTCCCTAGCTTACCGCTTGACACCGCAGGGAACCCTAGGGAACCTTAGGGATGTGCCCGTCGATCGATGCCCGATCAGCGGGTGCGAGACCTCAACACGCCTGCGCTCAACGGGGCGAGTCGAGGCAAAGGGGCCCGGGACAGAGCGGGCCGAGGGACCCGGACCCCTGGTCAACCGGAGGGCTTAGACCGAAAGGTCGCGTCTCCATACGCCTGAAACGGGAGCTCGCGTTCCCGAAGGAGACATCGCACGACCACGCTGCCGCAGCGCTTCTGGCCTGCGGCCGGTTGCCTCCGCTGCTCGTCTCGCACGAGCAGCGCTGAGGGGAGCCGGATGTTCCGACTTCAACGGCGCGCGGCCCCGGTGCGGGAACACCGGGGCCGCTGTTCGGGCCGTTCCTGTGTGAGAGGAACCAGACCCAATGGAACACATCGTCACTGTTCAGGACGCTGTTACCGCGTTCGCCGACTGGCGCGAGCCGTCGGCCGCGGAGCTGGACGCGATCGAGCAGGAGATGCCCGCCATCCTGGCGGAGGTCGACCTGCTGGACGCGCAGATCGTCACCCTGGACCGCGCCCCGTCCGAGCTGGACGAGCGGCGCATCCGCCGGGCCCGCCGGCGGGTGCTCGCCGAGCGGGCGGCGCTCACCAACCGCACCGCCACGGCCCTGCCGGGGGGTGCCGCGTGAGCGCCACCGAGCAGAACCTGACCGCGATGCACGCCGAGGTGAAGGCGGAGATCGCACGGACGGACACCAAGACCGGGCTGCTGCTGGCGTTCGTCGGCGCGGTCCTCGCCGGCGCCTGGTCCGTCGCCCGCGACCTGCCCCTGAACCTCGCCGCCTACATCGTCGGCGGCCTCGGGCTGGCGGTGCTGGTCACCTCGGCCGGGCTGCTGCTGCGCTCCACCCGGCCGAACCTGCGCGGCCGGCACGGCTTCCCGCTGTGGGCCACTCTCACCACCGACGAGATCACCACCGCGGCCGCATCCCGCGACCTGTCCGCCGACGTGGCCGGCCTGTCCCGGCTGGCCGTGGCGAAGTTCGCCCACCTGCGCCGCGCCATCGACCTCACCTACGTCGGCGGCGCCCTGCTCATCCTCGCCGCCCTGCTCACCCTCGGAGGTGCCGCATGAGGACGAGGACGGTTCTGCCCGCCGGCGTGATGACGGCGGTGTCCATGGTGCTCACCCTGGCCGTGGTCGTGATGTGGCTCGGTGCGGCGGTGCCGTGGCCGGTCGCCCTGGTCGTCGGTCTGGGGATCGACGGCGGATGGCTGGCCACCCTCGCCTACGAACGCCGCCTCGCCGCCCAAGGCGACCACAGCACCCCGGTCACCGCCGTCGGCTGGTCCTTCGGCCTCATCGCCACCGGCGTCCTGGTCGCCCACGCGCTCACCGCCGACGGCGCCCGCGGTGCGTGGCTGGCCGTGGCGTGGCTGCCGCTCGCGGCCAAGGCGCTCTGGCTGGTGCACGGACTGTGGGAGCGCACCGCGCTCACCCCGGCCGCCCTTGACGCCATCGCCGGTATCCAGCAGGAAGCGCGCGACGAAGCGGCCGTGGCCCGCGCCCGACTGCGCGCCGAAGCGGCGACTGAGGAGACGCGGCTGACGGCCGTGACGGCCGCCGGGGCGCGCGTCGCACGCGTCCAGGCCCGAACCGCCGAAACCCTCGCCGGCGCCTGGTCGACGCTGGAGGCGGCCCGGCGGGGCGAGGACACCAGCAGGGCGCTGACCAGCGTGACGAGCCCCGTCACGCCCGGTGTCACGGCCCGCTGGGACCTGCCCGTCTGGGGGCCCTCGGAGCCGGTTGCGGCGCTGGAGTCCGCGCCCGCCCTCACCGACACGGCGCTGGACGACCTGGTGCGGGAGATCCGGGACAGCGAGGTCCCGGCCCTGTCGTATCGGGAGATGGCGGCGCGGTTCCGGGCGGCCGGCCACTCCGCCTCCGAGGTCCGCCTGCGGGCCGCCTGGAAGCGGGTCGCGTGATGGGAGCGCTGCCGGTCTACCGGTGGCGCCTGGCCCCGGACGGCTACGCCACCCGCCGCCAACTCCGCGCCCGCGGTCTGCGCCCCGGCGGACAGGACGTCGCCGCGCAACTCGAACGGCCGCGCCGCCGCCGGGGACCGCTGGTCGCCTACCTCTACCGCATCCAGGACGCCAAGCCGGTACGGCCGATGACGCCGGCCAGATGGGCGGCACTGGCCAAGGCCAACCGCGCCCGCCGCACCTGCCCGCAGTGCCACACCGATGCGGGCTACGTCATCCCCGCCTCGCTGGGCACGTGCGTGCCCTGCGCTTCCCCTTCTACCTCGCTGAGGAGTGCCTAATGGGTAAGCCCGACACCCGCCGCCTGGACCGGGAGATCCAGCAGGCGACCCGCAAGCTGGAAGCGGTCCGCAACCGGGAGCTGTGGCCGCTGGACGGCCGCGAGCGCCGCGCCATGGTCGGCGCGGTCGTCTCCGGAACGCGCAGCCTGCGCAAGGGCAACGGCACCGCCCGCGCCGACCGGCAGATGGACACCGCGTGGCAGTCCGCCGAGACCCGATTGGTCACGGAGATTGCCGCGCTGAAGGCCGAGCGGCAGCGCATCGTCACCGAGGCCGCGCAGGCCAAGGCCGCCAAGAAGTCGACCAGCTGGTGGTGACCACACCCGCCCGCGCCTGACCCTCACCGCTCGGGGTGGCCCGCCGAGCCTCCAGGCCCGGCCACCCCGACGGCTTCCTCAACTCCGGCCCTGCTGGGGCAGTCAGGAGACTCTGCATGTCCTCGAACGTCGTTCACCTGCACAAAGACCCGACCCCCGACCCGGCCCCCGTCACAACACTGACCGTGGTCCCCGGCGCGTCGGCCGCACGCCCGGTGCCGCTGTGGGTGCGCTCCGGTCGCGCGATCCGCCGCGCGGTCACCGACGAGCGGACCAAGAGCGCCGCCCGTGCGTTCGTGCGGCACAACGCCTACGTGATGGGTGGGGCGAAGATCGTGGCCCGCCGCACCTGGGACGGCCGCACCGGCTCGCGCTACGAGCGGATGCTGCGGGCCGCCGAGGCGGCCGGCAACCACGAGGTGGCCGCCGAGTGGGAGGAGCGCCTGCAGCGCTTCCGCGAGGCACGCCACCGCCGGCGCATGGACCTGCTCCATTCGCCCATCGACGCCGCCAAGGGCGTAGCCGTGACGACCGGCATGGGCATCGGTGGCCTGGTCGCCCTCGGTGTCGTGCTGGCCATCGCCAACAAGGACGCGGCAGACGTGATCACGCCGCTCCAGGCGGTCATCGAATTCATCGCCCTGATGATCCGCATCGTCCAGATCGTGTGGGGCCCACTCGTGAGCATCGGCCCGTTCCTGGCGCTGCTGGCGCTGTGGTCGGTCGGCCGCCACCAGCAGGCAGCACCGCAGTGGGCCCTGCCCGCCAACGTCCGCAACGGCGAGGGCGAGCCGATCACCCCGTCCATCGTGGTCAAGGCCCTGCGCGACCTCGGCATCCCCGCCCTGCGCAAGGCCATCCAGGAGATGGGCGACGCCGGCGCCTCCATGCTGTCCCCGATCGTGATCGCCGGATGCGGCGTCGAGGTCGACGTGACCCTGCCGTCGGGGGTGTCGACGAACGAGGTGCAGAGCAAGCGGCGCAAGCTCGCAGAGAACCTGTCCCGGCACGAGCACGAGGTGTTCATCACGATCCCGCAGGCCGCGCGCACGGTGCGGCTGTGGGTGGCCGACTCCGGCGCTTTGGACGAGCCGATCGGCCCGTCCCCGCTGGTCACCGACGAGACACTGACCGCCGACTACGCCAAGGGCAAGGCCCCGTGGGGTCAGGACCTGCGCGGCGACGCCGCGCAGATCAGCCTGTATCAGCGGCACCTGCTGGTCACCGGCTTGTCCAACCAGGGCAAGACCGCCTCGCTGCGGGCGCTCGCCCTGTGGCTGGCCCTGGACCGTTCGGTTCAGTTCTGGCTCGCCGACCTCAAGGGCGTGGGCGACTGGGCCATGTTCGACGGCCTCGCCCAGGTGCTCATCCAGGGCCCGACCGACGACCACGTCATCCAGGCCACCGAGATGGTCGAGGACGCGGTGGAGGAGATGAACCGGCGCATCGAGGCCCGGCGCACCGACCCGAACGCGACGTTCCCGCCGCTCATCGTCCTGGTCGACGAGGCGCAGGTGGCGTTCATGTGCCCGGCCAAGGACGACGACGGACGCCCCTACGGCGGCTCCAAGGCCACCTCCCGCTACTTCATGGCCGTCCGCAAGATCCACAACCAGGGGCGGGCCGTGGACGTGCTGATGTGGCAGGGCACGCAGGACCCCACCGACCAAAACCTGCCCAAACTCGTGCGCGAGGGCGCCCACACCCGCGCATCCCTCGCGCTGGGCACCGAGCAGCAGTCCCGCATGGCGCTCGGGGACAAAGCCGTCAACGGCGGCGCCGCCCCGCACCTGCTGCGCCAGGGCCTGGACAAGGGAACCCTGGTCGTCGCCTCCGACGGCATCACCATCCCTGCCGGCCAGGCGTCCATCACGGTGCGCACCCACTTCATCGACGACGAACCGGCCGCCGAGATCGCCGACCGGGCCAAGGCCCTGCGCGACGGCGTCACCACCCTGCACACCATCGACCGCACAGTGGAGCACGACCCGCTCACCGACATCGCCGCCGTCATCGGGGACGCGCCCCGGCTGCGCACCCAGGACGTCATCAAGCGGCTGTCCGCGATGAACCCCGAGGCGTACGGCGACTGGTCGCCAGTCGACCTCACCCGCGTCCTGGAGGCCGCCGGCGCCGAGCCGTACAAGTCCGACGGCCGCATGGTCGTCGGCCGCGACCGCGTCGCCCGCGCCCTCGCCGAACGCGACGCCGAGGATTCCGCTTCCGCCTCCTGAACCCAGGGAGGCCACCGCGTCCGGGTCAGGGAGGCAGGGAGAACTCCCTAAACCCCTCCCTGACCCGCATCCCTGGCCCTGACCAGCACAAATGATCCATCAGGGAGTCAGGGAGGCGCCCAGCTCAGCGCTCCCGAAACCCCCTGACCAGCCACCCCACGAGGGGGTGGCTCCGCCTCCCTCACCCAGCACCGGAAGGGATTCCGCATGTCCCCCGAGACGCCCCCTGGTACTGCCCAGCCTGCCGCCACGATGAGCGACGAGGTGGCCGCCGCCGAGGCCCGCCGGATCATCGCCGACGCCTACCGACCCACCGCCGCAACGCCCACGGCGTACCGCGACGACAGCCCGCTGCCCCACATCGGCAGCACCCCGCCCGTGGCCCAGCCGGGGCGGCCCCCGATGAGCCAGGGCGCCACCGACGCGAGCGTCTTGATGCTGTCCGGCGGAGCGGCCGTCTCCATGACCGGGCTCACTGCCGCCGTGCTCATGTACGCCTCCCACACCGCCAACCCGGTGGTGTGCGCGATCGTCTTCGGCGCTCCCACGGCGTTCCTGCTCGCCCTCGCCCGGCTGGCCAAGCGCGCCAAGCCCGCCCCGGAAATCCACCAGCACTACACCGGCCCCGTCCACCAGGACCAGCGCACCCTCCACACCACCACCCGCGGCGTGTGGGCGAAGACCAACAACCACGACGACGGGACCACCCGATGAAACGCACCTACCACTTCACCGCCACCGTCAGCGACGGCACCCACCACGTCGGCGAGTGCGCCGGCACCGTCCGCGCCACCTCCGAGGCCACCGCCCGCGAAGCAGTCGCCGAATGGGTCCGCATGAACGGCGCCGACAAGGGCCGCACCTGGCGCGCCACCCGCATCGAACTCCGCTAGCAGGAAGGAACGTCGTGTTCGAGATCCGAGCCATCTGCGACCCGCGCACCTACGTCCGACAGCAGTACGCCCACTGGGCCCAGCACCACTAGCTACGCCAAGGGCGGCCCCCGCATCTCGCCAAAGAACCGGGGCCGCCCTTGCTCATCCAGCACCATCCAAGGAACTGGAGACATCCAGCATGACCCAACCCACCGACATCCGGCGAGTGCCCGGCTCGCCGCCGACGATCCTGGCGCTGTGCGCCGGCTACGGCGGACTGGAAGCCGCGATCCGGGCCCGCATCGGCGGCCAGGTCGCCGCCTACGCCGAGAACGACCCGCACGCCGCCGCCGTGTTCAGCTACCGGCACCCCGGGGTGCCGAACCTGGGGGACATCCGCACCGTCGACTGGGACCAGGTCCGCGCCCTGTACCGGCCGGACGTGATCGGTGCCGGCTTCCCCTGCCGCAACACCTCCAACGCCGGACGAAGGGATGGCATCCATGGGCAGTGGTCGCGGGTCTGGAAAAACGTCGCTGAGGCTGTGGGCCACCTTCGACCGCGCCTCGTCTTCCTGGAAAACGTGGCGGCGCTCCGCTCGCGGGGGCTGGACGTCGTCGCCGCGGACCTGGCCGCGCACGGGTATGACGCGCGGTGGACATGCGTACGCGCTGGTGACGCCCAAGTCGGCGCCCCGCACGAACGCGACCGCTGGTTCGCAGTTGCCCATCCCGCTGATGCCGACCCCCACCAGCTCGGACGGCACTGGCGGCCCCGGCACCAGCCCGAAACGCAAGGGCGGGATGAACCTGCGCACCGCCGTCACCAAGCTGCCCCCGCCCCCGACGGAGCCGTGAGCCTGCTGCCCACGCCGGCAGCACGGGACTGGAAGTCCGGAGCATCGAACCTGCTCCAGCGCAACGCCCGCCCGCTCAACGAGGTGGCCGTGAACCTCCTCGCCGGCGTGGACACCACCCCGTCCGGGCCGGTCCCGCTGGACGAACGGTGGGTGGCCGCCGACGGCACCGACTATGGGCCCGCGATCCGCCGTTGGGAGCGCATCACCGGACGGCCGGCGCCCTGCCCGACCGAACCCGGCACGCGCGGCAACAGGCGGCTGTCGCCGCTGTTCACCGAGTGGATGATGGGCCTGCCCGAAGGATGGGTCACCGCCGTGCCCGGCATCCCCCGCAAGGAACAGCTCAAGATTCTCGGCAACGGCGCCGTACCCCGCCAGGCCCACCACGCCTACGGCTGGCTCCTCGGCAGCTCTGCGGCCATGCCGGCGAGGGAGGTGGCGGCGTGAACAACCCCCTGCTTAGCGCAGCGCTGGAGGCCGCAGAACGTGGCTGGCACGTTTTCCCTCTGCGTCCCGGCACCAAGCGCCCCGCCCTGCACGGCGCCAAGTCGTGCACCGGCACCGGGCCGTGCGCCGGCGGGCACGTGAAGTGGGAGCAGCGCGCCACCACCGACCCCGACCGCATCCGCGCCGCCTGGTCGCGGGCCCCGTACAACGTCGGCATCGCCACCGGCCCCTCCGGGCTGCTGGTCGTCGACCTGGACACGCCCGAGCACAAGGGCAGTTCGGACGCGCCTGACGGCGCGGCAACCTTCCAGGCGCTCTGCGAGCGCACCGGGCACGCCGTCCCCACCACCTACCGCACCCGGACCCCGAGCGGCGGACACCACCTGTACTTCACCGCCCCCGCCGGCCAACGGCTGCCCAGCACCGTGGAATTCCTCGCCGACTCCGTCGACACCCGCGCCTGGGGCGGATACGTCGTCGCCGCTGGCAGCACCACCCCCGCCGGGGACTACGAAGCCACAGACGGCCGTGAGGCGGCCCCTGTGCCCGGATGGCTGCAAACCACCCTCCGGCCCGCCCCCAAGCCGTCAGGGGCGCCCTCCGTGGCCGTTACGGGGCAATCCCGCCGATATGCAGATGTAGCACTCGCCAACGAGAGCACCAACGTCGCCCGCGCCCAAGTCGGCGAGCGGGAAGCGACGTTGTTCCGCGCGGCGCGCGCCCTCGGTCGGTTCGTCGCTTGGGGCGACCTCCCCCGGAGTGTGGTCGAGCAGGCTCTTCAGGAGGCAGGCGAGTCGGCCGGACTCACCGCGGCCGAGTGCCGCTCCACCCTGCGCAGCGCCCTGAACTGGTCCGTCGCCCACAACACCAGCAGGAGGAATGCGGCATGAGCGCCCCGCCCCGCCCCCTGCTGAAGAGCACCACCCTCACCCCGGCGGACCCGGACGCCGCCCGGCCGGCCGCACCCAAGACGGCCGTGGGCGAGCCGAAAGGCGCCGCCCGTCAGGGCGTCCCCTCTGCTCTTCGCTCTGACCCGCGCCAGGGAGACGGCCGCTACCCCATCGCGTGGCTGCACATCACCGCACCGCGCGGCGCCACCCCGACCGCCACCTCGCGGTGCGCGTGCGGACGCGACCGCAGCGCGATCGGCCACGGCCGGGTGCTCGCCCTCATCGACGACCACACCGCGCACCGCGACCTCTGCCCCCTGCGCAACCCCCAGGAAGGAAGGGCCGCCGCATGACCGACCCCATCGACGGCGCCGCGCTGCTGGACGAGGTGGAAGCCTTCCACCGGCGCTTCAACGTCTTCCCCACCGATGCCGCCTACGTGGCCGTGGTCCTGTGGGACGCGCACGCTCACCTGCTCGACTGCTTCGACTCCACCCCCCGCCTTGCCTTCCTGTCCCCCGAGCCGGGGTCGGGCAAGACGCGGGCGCTGGAGATCGTGGAAACACTGGTCCCGCAGCCCATGACCGCCGTGAATGCCTCCGCGGCGGCCCTGTTCCGGTCCGTCTCCAGCGGCAACGGCAAGCCCACGATCCTGTTCGACGAGATCGACACCGTCTTCGGCCCCAAGGCAGGAGACAACGAGGAACTGCGCGGGTTCCTCAACGCCGGCCACCGCCGCACCGGGGTCACCTACCGGTGCATCGGCGACGGCGGACAGCAGACCGTGCAAGCCTTCCCCTCCTACTGCGCGGTCGCCATGGGCGGTCTCGGCTCCCTGCCGGACACGATCCTGTCCCGCTCCGTCATCATCCGCATGCGCCGGCGGGCCAGGAACGAAAAGGTGGAGCCGTTCCGGGCCCGCGTCCACGAAGCCGAGGGGCACAGGCTGCGTGACCGGCTCGCCGCATGGGCGGAGCAGGCACGAGAGACGGTGCTCGGGGCATGGCCGGACATGCCGGACGGGGTGACCGACCGGCCGGCGGACGTGTGGGAGCCCCTGCTCGCCATCGCCGACGCCGCTGGCGGGCACTGGCCCGAGCGGGCCCGTCAGGCGTGCGTGACGCTCGTGACCGCATCCAAGGCCAACGACAAAGGAAGCCTCGGAGTCCGCCTGCTCACCGACCTGCGCGACCACGTCATGTGCGGCATCGATCGCCTGCCCACCATCGCCATCCTCGACCGGCTCAATGCCCTCGACGACGCCCCGTGGGCCGACCTGAACGGCAAGCCGCTCGACAACCGGCGCCTGTCGCGGATGCTCGCGGAGTACATGACGGCCGACAACGAGCCCATCACCTCCCGCAACATCAAGACCGCCGGGAGCGTCCTCAAGGGCTACTACGCCGCCGATCTCCACGACGCGTGGCAGCGCTACTGCCCCCCACCCCCCGAAAGTCCGCTACCTCCGCTACCCGGCACCGAAAACGCCGCCTGACCAGCCATAACGCGGTAGCGGCAACCGGCCCTGGTTGCCGCTACCGCTCCGCTACCCATCCGCTACCGCTACCCCTTCCCGCTACCTCCAACAGGCCCCTGACCTGCGAGGTAGCGGCGGTAGCGGAAGTAGCGGACTTCTCAGAGGGGGGCCGAGGACGCCCCCGCATTCCAGGAGGTTCGTCGTGCGCACCGCCATGCCCGCAGCCCCCGAAGCCCTCACCGTCCCGGAAGTGATGACCGCCCTGCGGCTGAGCCGCAGCAAGGTCTACGACCTCATGCGATCCCGTCAATTGGCGAGCTTCACCGTCGGGCGTTCGCGACGCATCGCCCCCGACAGCCTGCGCGCCTTCATCCAGGCACAGATCGAGGAGAACGCAGCCTGATGGCACCCCGTAAGAGGAATCCGAACGGCGCCGGCAGCATCTGGCAGCGCAAGGACGGGCGCTTCGAAGCGCGCGT
Organism: Streptomyces glaucescens; assembly: GCF_000761215.1. Taxonomy (GTDB): domain Bacteria; phylum Actinomycetota; class Actinomycetes; order Streptomycetales; family Streptomycetaceae; genus Streptomyces; species Streptomyces glaucescens_B. The sequence continues at coordinate 3,576,451 of NZ_CP009438.1, forward strand.
CTACGTTCCGCAGCCTGACGGCACCCGCAAGCGTAAGACGGTTTACGGCGCCACCTGGGAGGAGTGCGACGAGAAACGGCAGGAGCTGGTGCGTCGCGATCGGCAGGGCATTCCCACGCCGTCGCGGTCGGCCAAGCTCTCCGAGTGGCTGCCGTACTGGCTGGAGACGTACATCAAGCCGCCGAACCGAAAGCGGACGACGTACGTGAAGTACGAGATGCATGTCCGGCTGTACCTTGTGCCCCTGCTGGGGAGTCGGCGGCTGGAGTCGCTGACCACCGCGAACGTCCGTCAGATGATCGCCAAGGTGACCGCGCAGGCGTCGGCCGCGACCGCGAAGGAGTCGCACCGCGTATTGCGTACCGCCCTCACGGCCGCGTGCCGTGAGGAACTGATCAGCCGCAACGTCGTCCAGTTGGTGCCGCCGCCCCGAGTCGAGTCGCGTGAGCTGCGTCCGTGGACGCTGGACGAGACCCTGACCTTCCTGGAGGCCGCGCGGGCGGACGGACTCTACGCAGCGTTCGTCCTGGCTGTAGCTCTCGGCCTCCGTCGGGGCGAGATCCTCGGGTTGCAGTGGAAGGACGTCGATCTTGACCGGCGCACGCTCACGGTGAGGACGACGCTGAACCGGGGTGGCAAGGAGCTGTACCTGGACACGACGAAGAACCGGCGGGCGCGGGTGGTTCCGATTCCGTTGATGTGCGTGGCACCGCTCCGATGGCAGCGCCTGCGGCAGGCGGCGCGGCGGGAAGCGGCCGGCGCGGAGTGGCATGAGAGTGACCACGTCTTCACGACACGCAGCGGTCGACCCATCGAGCCGCGGAACCTCTACCGATCGTTCCTGCGGATCTCTGAGGATGCCGGTCTACCGAAGGTGCGCCTGCACGACACCCGGCACGGATGCGCGTCGCTGCTCTTTGCGGCCGGTGTCGCACCGCGCACGGTGATGGAGATCCTGGGGCACTCGCAGATCGCGGTGACGATGAACGTATACACCCACGTCAGCGACGACCACCGTCGGGAAGCCATGGGCCACATGGACCGCCTGCTCAAACGGCGCCGCTGAGGGGACTGCCGTCAAGAACTACCGTCAACGCCCCCGCAAACCAAGATCGCGGGGGCGTTGTCCCTGGTAGGGATGGAGCCCCCTGTCGGACTCGAACCGACGACCTTCGCTTTACAAGAGCGGTGCTCTACCAGCTGAGCTAAGGAGGCACGCGCGCGTGGAGCACATCGCGCCCGAGCAGTGTACCCAGGCCGGTGCCCCGCCCCGTCGAAAGTTTCCGCGAAGTTCACAGCCGTCCGGCTACTGACAGAACAGGTGAACGGCAGGTACCGTCTCGATCCAGTTCGCCCGGTCACCCGGGTGGACCAGACCACCACCTTCCTACAACGGATCGTCCGGCACGTTCCTGCCGGTAGAAGGGGGCCCATTCACCATGGCCACTGTCACGTTCGACAAGGCGACCCGGATCTACCCGGGTTCCGACAAGCCCGCCGTCGACGCCCTCGACATCGAGATCGCGGACGGTGAGTTCCTCGTCCTGGTCGGCCCGTCCGGCTGCGGCAAGTCCACCTCCCTGCGCATGCTCGCCGGGCTCGAGGACGTCAACGGCGGCGCCATCCGCATCGGCGACCGCGACGTCACCCACCTGCCGCCCAAGGACCGGGACATCGCCATGGTGTTCCAGAACTACGCCCTCTACCCGCACATGACGGTCGCCGACAACATGGGCTTCGCGCTCAAGATCGCCGGCGTCAACAAGGCGGAGATCCGGCAGAAGGTCGAGGAGGCCGCGAAGATCCTCGACCTGACCGAGTACCTGGACCGCAAGCCGAAGGCGCTCTCCGGCGGTCAGCGCCAGCGCGTCGCCATGGGCCGGGCCATCGTGCGTGAGCCGCAGGTCTTCCTCATGGACGAGCCGCTGTCGAACCTCGACGCCAAGCTCCGCGTGTCGACCCGTACGCAGATCGCCTCGCTCCAGCGCCGCCTCGGCATCACCACCGTCTACGTCACCCACGACCAGGTCGAGGCCCTGACGATGGGCGACCGCGTGGCGGTCCTCAAGGACGGTCTGCTCCAGCAGGTGGACAGCCCGCGCAAGATGTACGACAAGCCCGCCAACCTCTTCGTCGCCGGCTTCATCGGCTCCCCGGCCATGAACCTGATCGAGGTCCCGGTCACCGACGGCGGTGTGAAGTTCGGCAACTCGGTGGTGCCGGTGCAGCGCGACGCGCTCTCCGCGACCAGCGACAAGACCGTCACGGTCGGCGTCCGCCCGGAGCACTTCGACGTGGCCGGCCCCGACTCCGACCTCGGTGTCGCGGTCACCGTCAACGTCGTGGAGGAGCTGGGCTCCGACGCGTTCGTCTACGGCACCGCCAGCCTCGGCGGCGAGTCCAAGGACCTCGTGGTCCGCGTCGGCGGCCGTGAGGTCCCGGAGAAGGGCAGCACGCTGCACGTCGTCCCGCGGGCCGGTGAGACGCACGTCTTCTCGACGTCGACCGGTGTGCGCCTGTCCGACTGAGCGGCACGGATCCGGGTGATTCACCCACGTTGACGAAGAGGGGCCCCGCGGACCACCGCGGGGCCCCTCTCGTTGCCGGCGGCCACCCCGGCACACCGGCGCATTTCGAGCAGCGTACGTCAACACACCACCCTCGATCCGGCAACTCCCATCCCCCGAACCGGTGACCAAATGTCGCCAAATCATTACCGGGCGCTACCCTCACGAGCGTGAAGCACTCCACCACCCCACAGACGCGACGCGGCCGGGGCCCCGCCCGCCGGATCGGCCGCTCCCTCGCCCTCGTCCTGCCCGTCGTCCTGGTGCTCTCCGGGACCCTCGCGGTGACGCACGTCAACTGGTCGGGGAGCCCCGCGAGCTCGGTGCTCGCCGCCTCGGACGTCTCGGCCGCCGGCGCCTCCACGCGCGCGGACCGCAAGGCCGCCCACGAGGTGCTGCGCGACCGGCTCCTGACCGAGCTGCAGCGCGAGGACCCGGGCGTCGCCCTCACCCACCTCCAGCAGGCCGTGGACGAGCGCCCCTCGCTCGCCCGGCACTGCGTCTCCATCGCCCGCGCCCTCGGGCAGGCCGCGGTCGCCGCGTACGGTCCGACGCGCGCCCAGTCCTACGCCCGCCCGGTCTGCGACACGTCCTTCGCCTCGGGCGTCCTGGCGGCGAACGGGTGACCCTCCCACCGTCCCCGGGGAGGTGAACCCGACCCGGGGACGAGGGGCCGCACCGGGGTGCGGCTCCACCGCGGGGCGCGGGCGGCCGCAGCCCGGGTCAGTCGGCGCCCGGCTCGCGCGCCGCGCGTACAGTGCCACGCATGACTGATCCGACCGCCGACCTCCGCCCCGTCCAAGCCGTCATCCTGGCCGGCGGCCAGGGCTCCCGGCTGCGCCCCTACACCGACGACCGGCCCAAGCCGATGGTCGAGATCCCCGGGACGGGGACGCCGATCATCGGTCATCAGCTCGCCTGGCTCGCCGAGGAGGGCGTGACCGACGTGGTGGTCAGCTGCGGCCACCTCGCCGATGTCCTCAAGGACTGGCTGGACTCGGCCGACCTCCCGGTGTCCGTGACCACCGTCGTGGAGGAGGAGCCGCTCGGCCGCGGTGGCGGCCTGCGGTTCGCCGCCGCTCATCTCCCCCGTCCGGACCGCCCCTGGTACGCCACCAACGGCGACATCTGGACCCGCTTCTCGCTGCGCGAGATGGCCGACTTCCACACCGAGCGGGACGCCGTGGCGACCCTCGCGCTGGCCCGGCCGCGCATCCCCTGGGGCGCCGTCCGCACCGACGGCTTCGGTCACATCACGGACTTCATCGAGTCCCCGCCGTCGACGTTCGAGATCAACGCGGGCGTCTACGTCTTCTCCCCCGAGTTCGCCGCCATGCTCCCCGCGCGCGGCGACCACGAGCGCACCACGTTCCCGCATCTGGCCCGGGCGCGCCGGCTGGCCGGTTTCTCGATCCCGCACGGCGCGTACTGGCGGGCCATCGACACGGCGAAGGACCTGACGGAGGCGGCGAAGGAACTGGCGGCCCTGGGCCGCTGAACCCCCCCGGACGGTTCCGCAGGACGCCATGGCGAACGGGGCCCCGCGCGATGCTGCGCGGGGCCCCGTTCGCCGTACGGCCGTCCGGCGGGATGTCCGGGCCGGCTACCCGAGCAGGCCGCCCACCAGGCCGGGCTGGCCGCCGGAGGAGGTGTCGCCGCTCCCGCCGCCGCTGCCGCCGCCGTCGCCGCTCGTGCCCGGCGCGCCCGTGCCGCCGCCGGTGGCGGTGCCGCCGCCGGAGGTCGGTCCGGCCGTGGCGCTGGGTGCCTGCTGCTCCGGTACGGACTGCTGCGGCGGCGCCTGTCCCGTCGTGCCCTGCGTCTGGCTGGGCGCCCCGGTGGTGGCGCCCTGGGTGGCGCCCGGCGTGGTCGCGGCGCCCGCGGTGGGCGCGGCCGAGGTGGCGTCCTGGGTGGGCGGGGAGGCGGTGGCGGACGGGCTGGTGTCGGCCCGCCGCTCGCCGGGCTCCTGGGGCAGCGGGGAGCCGGGCAGCTCGTTGCGCGGCGGCTCGCCGGGGCCGGGCACGACCACCCGGTCGGCGTCCCGGACGGCACCGCCGAGGAGCGAGCCGACCAGCAGGGTGAGGCCGACGACGACGGCGGTGACGAGGGCGCCGCGGCGCAGCACGTACCACCGCAGGTCCCAGATGTCGGCGCGCGGGCCGAGGCGGCGCCAGGCGAGGCCCGCGAGCCGCCCGTCGACCGAGTACACCGGCGCGCCGGCGATGACCAGCGGCGACCAGGCCGCGAGGTAGATGATGTCGGGCGCGTCGTAGGCGGGGACGCTCTTCCAGCTCACGGTGACGAGCAGCGCCGCCGACAGCAGCGCGCCGCCGACCGCGGCGACCCGCTGCCAGCAGCCGAAGACCGTCAGTACGCCGACCAGCACCTGGGCGAAGGCGATGACGAGCCCGGAGCCGACGGGGTGTTCCAGCGCGAACTGGCGCAGCGGCTCGGCGACTTCCCAGGGGTGCAGGGTGTTGAGCCACGTGACCATGGAGCCGCGTCTGCCGCCGTCGAAGTAGACGGGGTCGCAGAGCTTGCCCATGCCGGCGTAGATGGAGATGAAGCCGAGGAAGACCCGCAGCGGGAGGAGGACGACCCCGAGGTGCATCCGCCGGCCGGGGTAGTAGGCGTGCCGCGCGGGGTCGTCGGCCTGCCGCCGGGAGCGGGTCCCGGGGTCGGCCGTCCCCTCGGGCTCCGGGCCGTCGTCGTAGCGCTCGTCGTCGTGGGCGGGGTGGTCGTAGGCGCCCTCGAGGGTCCGCATCCGCGGCAGCAGCCGGGTGCCGTCGCGGGGGGTGCGCTGGGCGCCGATGACGGGTGTCTCGACGGTCTGGTCGAGGTGGCCGTCGTGGCCTTCCGCGTGGTCGCCGCTCCCGGTGTGGCCGCCCGCGCCGGGCCCGACGCGGGGGATGACCCGGGTGGCTCCGGGGTCGCCGGCCGTGGGCTCCCCGGCCTGCTGGGCGCCCGCACCGCGCACGGCCTGGAGCAGGCGGTGGGCGCCGGTGTCGTCGGGGGCGGACCTGCCGCTCCAGACCACCGGGCGGCGGCGGGCGCCGGCCGGGGCGGCTCTGCCCGCCGCCGCGGTCACGACGGGGTGGCGGGCGGTTGCCTCGGCGGCGCTCAGGTGCCGCGCGATCCGCGGCGACTGCGCGGGTCGCGAGGAGGCGCCCAGCTGCACGCGGAAACTCGCGTGATTGACGATGACCTGCGCCGGATCGCTCGGCACCTTCACCATGCTCAGCGCGGGAGCGTCGTCGAAGCCCGACGAGCGGTCCCCCGTGGGTGTGCGGGGTGTTCTGGTGTCCACACTCATCTAACCGAGTGACGTGTGGTTAGGACACTGCCTTGACCCGCCGGATCTGTCCGGACCGCGTCAAGCGCGCCCGGACAGCGCCCGTCGTCTCGTACGGAGGACCCGGCCGCGCACCCGTTCGGTTCGGTCAGGCGCGCCGGCGCGCCGTCTCGTACAGCACGATGCCCGCGGCCACACCGGCGTTCAGCGACTCCGCGCCACCCGGCATCGGGATCCGCACCCGGAAGTCACAGGTCTCGCCGACCAGCCGGGACAGGCCCTTGCCCTCGCTGCCGACCACGATCGCGACCGGGCCCTCCAGGGCCTCCAGCTCGCCGAGTTCGACCTCGCCGTCGGCGGCGAGCCCGACCACCACGACGCCGGCCTTCTTGTACTGCTCCAGCGTGCGGGTCAGGTTGGTGGCCCGGGCGACCGGCGTACGGGCGGCGGTGCCGGCGGAGGTCTTCCAGGCGCCCGCGGTCATGCCGGCCGCGCGCCGCTCGGGCACCACCACGCCGTGCCCGCCGAACGCGGAGACGGAGCGCACCACGGCGCCCAGGTTGCGCGGGTCGGTCACTCCGTCCAGGGCGACGATCAGCGCGTCCTCGCCGTCCTCGGCGGCGGCGTCGAGCAGGTCCTCGGGGTGCGCGTACTCGTACGGCGGCACCTGGAGGACCAGGCCCTGGTGGTTGAGCCCGTTGGTCATCCGGTCCAGCTCGGGGCGCGGCGCCTCCATGAGGTTGATGTTGCCGCGCTCGGCGGCGAGCTGGAGCGCCTCGCGGACCCGCTCGTCGTTGTCGATGAACTGCTGGACGTAGAGCGTGGTGGCGGGCACGCCCTCGCGCAGCGCCTCGAACACCGGGTTGCGCCCGACGACCAGCTCGGAGGCGGACTTGCCGCCCCGGCCGCGGGCCGCGGGCCGGCGGGCGGCCTGCTTCGCCTTGGCGGTGGCGAGACGGTTCTTCTTGTGTCCCTTGCGCATCTCGGCCGGGGGCGTGGGCCCCTTGCCCTCCAGGCCCCGGCGCCGCTGGCCGCCACTGCCGACCTGCGCGCCCTTCTTGCCGGACATGCGACGGTTGTTCGCGGCCATGACCTACCTGTCTTCGTGTCTTCCAGTCGCTGAGGTCCTCAGGACTGCGTGCGTACGTCTTGCGGTGTGCCGTCCGGAGCCCCGGGCGGCACGGTCGATCCGGCGGGGCTCAGCGGGCGCCGAGGCTCCACCGCGGCCCCTGCGGGCCGTCCTCGATGGCCAGCCCGGACTGCTTGAGCCGGTCGCGGATGGCGTCGGCGGTCGCCCAGTCCTTGCGGGCCCGGGCCGCCTCGCGCTGGTCCAGCACCAGGCGCACCAGGCTGTCCACCACGCCGTGCAGGTCCTCGCCCCGCTCGCTCTCGCCGGCCCACTGCGCGTCCAGCGGGTCGAGGCCGAGGACCCCGAGCATCGCCCGCACCTCGGCGAGGCGGGCCACCGCGGCGTCCTTGTCGTCGGCCGCCAGGGCGGAGTTGCCCTGCCGGACCGTGGTGTGCACGACGGCGAGCGCCTGCGGCACGCCCAGGTCGTCGTCCATCGCCTCGGCGAAGGCGGGCGGCACCTCGGCGGACGGCTCGACCGGCCCGCCGGACAGCTCGACCACGCGCTGCACGAAGCCCTCGATCCGCGCGAACGCGGCCTCGGCCTCCCGCAGCGCCTCCTCGCTGTACTCGATCATCGAGCGGTAGTGCGGGGTGCCCAGGTAGTAGCGCAGCACGACGGGGCGCCACTTCTTGACCATCTCGGAGACCAGCACCGAGTTGCCGAGCGACTTGGACATCTTCTCGCCGCTCATGGTGACCCAGGCGTTGTGCACCCAGTACCGGGCGAACTCGTCGCCGTAGGCCTGGGCCTGGGCGATCTCGTTCTCGTGGTGCGGGAAGATCAGGTCGAGGCCGCCGCCGTGGATGTCGAAGACGCTGCCCAGGTACTTGTGCGCCATCGCGGAGCACTCCAGGTGCCAGCCGGGACGGCCCCGGCCCCACGGAGTCTCCCAGCTCGGCTCGCCGGGCTTGGCCGCCTTCCACATGGCGAAGTCCCGTGGGTCGCGCTTGCCGGTCTCACCGTCGCCGGAGGGCTGGAGCAGGTTCTCCAGCTCCTGGTTGGAGAGCTGGAGGTAGCCGGGGAAGGACTTCACGTCGAAGTAGACGTTGCCGTCGGCCTCGTAGGCGTGCCCGCGCTCGATGAGCCCGCGCATCATCTCGACCATCTCGGTCACGTGCCCGGTGGCGCGCGGCTCGTAGGTGGGCGGCAGGCAGCCGAGCGCGCGGTAACCGTCGTCGAACGCGCGCTCGTTCTCGTACCCGATCGCCCACCAGGGGCGGCCCTGGTCCGCCGCCTTGGTGATGATCTTGTCGTCGATGTCGGTGACGTTGCGGATGAACGTGACCTCGTAGCCCCGGTACGCGAACCACCGGCGCATGATGTCGAAGTTCAGCCCCGAGCGGATGTGCCCGATGTGCGGCGCGGCCTGCACGGTGGCGCCACAGAGGTAGATCGAGACACAGCCCGGCTGGAGCGGGGTGAAGTCACGGATCTGCCGGGCGCTGGTGTCGTACAGGCGAATAGTCACCACTCCAGGGTAGTGGTCGTGGCGCACTGCCTTGGACGGCTGTGGACAACCGCGGCGGCGGGCACCACGGGAGGGTGACGCGGTGCCGCCGGGCGGCGTCAGCCCGCCGCCCGCACCACCAGCGCCGTCGCCACCGCCAGCAGGCCCTCGTCCCGGCCGGGGAAGCCGAGTCCGTCCGTCGTCGCGCCGGACACCGACACCGGCGCGCCGACCGCGTCGGAGAGGATCCGCTGCGCCTCGTCCCGCCGCTTGCCGATCTTCGGGCGCGGTCCGACCACCTGCACCGCGACGTTCCCGATCCGGAAGCCCGCCTCCCGCACGATCCGCGCGGCCTCCGTCAGGAGCGTGATCCCCGACGCCCCGGACCACTCCGGGCGCCCGGTGCCGAAGTGCTGCCCGAGGTCACCGAGCCCGGCCGCGGAGAACAACGCGTTGCAGGCGGCGTGCGCGACCACGTCCGCGTCGGAGTGCCCGGCCAGTCCAGGCCCCTCGCCCTCCCACTTCAGTCCGGCGCACCACAGCTCCCGGCCCTCTTCGAAGGCGTGGATGTCGGTGCCGATGCCGACCTGGGGCAGCGGCGTACCGACGGGCGCCTCAGAAGCCATCGTTGAGCCTCCTGCGGGCGAGTACCGCCTCCGCGAGGACGAGGTCCAGGGGGCGCGTCACCTTGAACGCCTCCTCGTGCCCGGGGACGACCACGACCGTCTCGCCGAGCCGCTCCACCATGCTCGCGTCGTCGGTGACGTCCTCGGTGACCGTCTCGTGGGCCCGCGCCAGGACCGCCCGGGCGAAGCCCTGGGGGGTCTGCACGGCGCGCAGCCGCGCGCGCGAGGGGGTGGCCAGCACCGGCTCCGGCTCCCCGGGGGCCGCCGCGGGCTCGACCTCCTTCACGGTGTCGGCGAGCGGCAGCGCCGGCACCACGGCCGCCGCGCCGGCCCGGACCGCGTCGATCACGGCGTCCACGGTGTCCACCGGCACCAGGGGGCGCGCCGCGTCGTGCACCAGCACGATGTCGTGCCCGGCCGGCACGGCCTCCAGGCCCAGCCGTACGGACTCCTGGCGGGTCGCGCCGCCCGGGACGACGACGAAGTCGGTCCGCTCGGGCAGCACGTGCGCGTCGAGCAGCGACCTGACCTCGGCGGCCCCGTCGGGCGGTGCCACGACCACCACGAGGGACACCGCGCGGGAGGCGGCCATCGCGCGCACCGCGTGGACCAGCATGGGAGTGCCGTTCAGCGCGCGAAGCGCCTTGGGGGCGCCCGGGCCGAGGCGTACGCCCCGTCCGGCGGCCGGGATCACGGCGGCGACGGAGGCCGCGCCCGGCGAAGGTCGCGAAACGTCAGACATCGTTTCCTGTCAGGTTTGTGTGCTCGGCCTGGTTGGGTATGGCCCTGGGGGTACCCCCCGCTCACCGAGTGTGGGGAGTGCCGGGCGCGCAGCCTCGACCGGACCCTTCCGTGACCCCGGTCGAGCCGGCAGCCGGGGCCCGGCACGCACAGTACCGGGGGGAGCACCCTCGGGCGCGCGGCGCATGGGCGACGCCCTCGGATGCGAACATGCCGCAGCGCCCGGCGACGTCTGTCACGTCATCGGGCACCGCGGCATTTCGGCGTACTGAGTACCGAGCCGTACGGGCTACAGCGGGCTGCTGCCACGCGTCAGGAGGCGAGAACCTCGTCGAGCAGGGCCTCGGCCTTGTCCTCGTTCGTGTTCTCCGCGAGCGCGAGCTCGCTCACCAGGATCTGGCGGGCCTTGGCGAGCATGCGCTTCTCACCGGCGGAGAGTCCGCGCTCGCGCTCCCGGCGCCACAGGTCACGCACGACTTCCGCGACCTTGATGACATCGCCGGAGGCGAGCTTCTCCAGGTTTGCCTTGTAGCGACGGGACCAGTTCGTGGGCTCCTCGGCGTACGGCGCGCGCAGCACCTCGAAGACCCGGTCCAGTCCGTCCTGACCGACCACATCACGCACGCCGACGAACTCCGCATTGTCCGCTGGCACACGCACCGTGAGGTCACCCTGGGCGACCTTCAGCACCAAGTAGGTCTTGTCCACGCCTTTGATCTGGCGAGTTTCGATGGCCTCGATCAGCGCGGCCCCGTGATGGGGATAGACCACGGTGTCGCCAACCTTGAACGTCATGTGACAGGTACCCCTTCCGTGGCTATCCAGGGTAACACGGATACGGCGTCTTCTGAATGGCGTTTTCGCAGGTCAGGGCATATCTCGGGGCTTGACAACAGCGACGGGGACGTGCTGCGCGGGGTCTGCGGAAGAAGGTATTCGCAGGTGAGGGCGGTTGTCCGGGCCGGGCGAAACGGGCACGTCACACACCGCCGACACGTCTCACGGACGGCCGAACATCCCCATATGTCCGGTTCCGCGCGCGCGACTTCCGCTACTCCGTTCGGTGCGTGCAGGCGGGTACGAGACGATTCCGAAATTGATCACGCCATCCGATCCTGTCGCACACCGTGATCAATTCCGGGGCCGGTCACACATTCCTCCACGGAAATTTCGCGCACCGCCGGGGGCCGTATGCCGAACCGTTTGGCCGGTGTCTTACCGGGCGGCCTTACCGGGGGGCTTATGGGAAAGCCGGGCGGTACCCCCCGGCTGAGCGAACGACGCTCCACGGGGAGGGTCGGGTGCGGCGGCGCGGGAACGGCTCGGTAACCTGGGGCCGCTGACAGCCACTTAGGGCGGCTTTACAAGGGAAGCTGCCCCTGCGTTCAAGGAGTTGCCGCCGCCGTGAGCAGCAGCCTTCGACGCGGCGCCCTCGCCGCCTCCGCCATCGCGTTCTCGATCGCCTCGCTCGCCGCCTGCGGCGCCGGCAACAACGCCCAGACGCTGGAGATCAAGCCGGACAACGCGGCCACCAGTGTCGGTGACATCAAGATCCAGAACGCCATCGTCATCACCCAGCCCGACCCCGAGGCGACCGGGCCCGCCGTTGTCTCCGCCACCGTCTTCAACGGCGGCGACCGTCCCCAGACGCTGGACCGCATCACGCTGGAAGGGATCGGCGAGGCCGTCGAGATCAAGCCCGCCCCCGGGGGCGAGGGCAAGCTGACCGTCCCGGCCGGCGGGTCCATCGTCATCGGCGGCAAGGACAACGCCTCCGCCGTGCTGAAGGACGGCGAGGGCCTGACCGACGGCGACGCCCAGAAGGTCACCTTCTCCTTCAGCCAGACCGGCGACGTGAGCCTGGAGGCCTTCGTCGTCCCGGCCGGGGGCCACTTCGCCGAGTGGGGCCCGACCGAGGTCCCCGCCGCCCCGGGCGCCACCCCGTCCGCGAGCGCCTCCCTCTCGGGCGACGCCTCCCCGTCCGGTGACGCCTCCCCGTCCGGCGGCGCCTCCGCGTCCTCCTCCGCGGATCACGACGTGGCCGGTCACTGACGTACGACGAAGGGCGGGGCCCCACCGGGAGCCCCGCCCTTCGTCATGTCCCCTGCGCGGCCGGCCTACGGCTCGAACTTGTAGCCGAGGCCGCGCACCGTCACCAGGTACCGGGGGGCACCCGGGTCCGGCTCGATCTTGGCGCGCAGCCGCTTGACGTGGACGTCCAGCGTCTTGGTGTCGCCCACGTAGTCGGCACCCCACACCCGGTCGATGAGCTGCATCCGGGTCAGCACCCGGCCGGCGTTGCGCAGCAGCATCTCCAGCAGGTCGAACTCCTTGAGCGGCAGGTCGACCTTCGAGCCGCCGACCGTGACCACGTGCCGGTCGACGTCCATCCGCACCGGACCGGCCTCCAGGGCGGCCGGGGCCACCTCCTCGGGCTCACCGCGGCGGCGCAGCACCGCGCGGATCCGCGCCACCAGCTCGCGCGAGGAGAACGGCTTGGTGACGTAGTCGTCGGCCCCTATCTCCAGTCCGACGACCTTGTCGATCTCGCTGTCCTTGGCGGTCACCATGATCACGGGGACGTTCGAGCGGCCGCGCAGCTGGCGGCACACCTCGGTGCCGGGCAGCCCCGGCAGCATCAGGTCGAGGAGCACGAGGTCGGCGCCGTTGCGCTCGAACTCGTCGAGTCCGTCGGGCCCGGTGGTCGCGACCGCGACCTCGAAGCCCTCCTTGCGGAGCATGTACGACAGGGCGTCGGAGAAGGACTCCTCGTCCTCGACGACGAGCACACGGGTCACGGAAGGACCTCCGGGGCGGGAAGTGTTTCTTCGTACGGGGGTGCGTCAGGGGACATGCTGCGGGACCGGCCGCGCTCCCCGCCGCCGGCGGAGCGGTGGTGCGCCCCGCCGCCGGCCGAACCGGGGTGCGACCGGTCGCGGGCGGCGCCCGCCTCCGGCAGCCGCAGGGTGAAGGTGGAGCCCTGTCCCTCGGAGCTCCACACCGTGACCTCCCCGCCGTGCGAGGCGGCCACGTGCTTGACGATGGCCAGGCCGAGCCCCGTGCCGCCGGTGGCGCGGGAACGGGCCGGGTCCACCCGGTAGAAGCGCTCGAAGATGCGCTCCTTGTCCTTGTCGGAGATGCCTATGCCCTGGTCGGTCACGGCTATCTCGATCATGTCACCGCCCGGCGCGGCCACCCGGCGGGCGGCGATGCCGACGCGGGTACGGGCGGGCGAGTAGTTCACGGCGTTCTCGACCAGGTTGCCGAGGGCCGCCGCGAGCTGGCCCCGGTTGCCCCAGACCCGCAGACCCGCGGCGCCTCCGGCGGCCATGGTGATCTGCTTGGTGGAGGCCGCGTGCCGGCAGCGGTCGACGGCCTCGGCGACCAGCTCGTCCACCGTGACCGGCTCGGCGTCCTCCAGCGGGTCGTCGTTCTGCACCCGGGAGAGGTCGATCAGCTCCTGCACCAGGTTGGTCAGCCGGGTCGCCTCGATCTGCATCCGCCCGGCGAAGCGCTGCACGGCCTCCGGGTCGTCGGAGGCGTCCATGACCGCCTCCGACAGGAGGGAGAGCGCGCCGACGGGTGTCTTCAGCTCATGGCTCACGTTCGCCACGAAGTCGCGCCGTACCGCTTCTATCCGGCGGGCCTCCGTCAGGTCCTCGACCAGCAGGAGCACCAGCCGGGAGCCGAGCGGGGCGACCCGGGCGGAGACCGCGAGGGCCTCGCCGCGGCCGGTGCCGCGCCGGGGCAGGTCCAGTTCCACCTGCCGTATCTCGCCGTCGCGGCGGGTGTCGCGGGCCATCTGGAGCATCGGCTCCACGGCCAGCTCGCCGCCGCGGACCAGGCCGAGGGCGTACGCCGCCGAGCTGGCCTTGACGACGGCGTCGGCCTCGTCCAGGACCACGGCCGAGGACCGCAGCACGGACAGGACCGTGTCGACGCCCGGCGGGAGCACCGGATCGGTGTGCAGGGAGGTGCGGGTGGGCCGCTTCAGGTCGCGTTCGCTCCAGCGGAACGCCAGCATGGCGATGACACCGGTCAGTACCCCGGCGATCGCTGCCGCTGCGGCGACCGCCGCGTTCACGTCCATGCGACCAGGTTAGGCATGTCGTCCGGCGTGCCCACAGCCATCGGCGGGCGAGCTCGAACACTCGTCGCCCAGAGTTCACCCGGGAGCCAGTGACGGTTCATTTGGGATGGCGGAAACGGACGCGTGGAGGACGGAACGTGGGAGCGTGGGGTTGATGGCACGGGTTTTCGGCAAGGGGCCCGGCGGTCCCTGAAACCCCCGGACTCCCCGGAACGACGCACGAGAGGGAAACCCTGATGCGGGACGCGTACCACGAGGAACTGGACTCGATCGGCGACGGGCTGGTCGAGATGGCCCGGCTGGTCGGGTCGGCGATCGGGCGCGCCACCACGGCCATCCTCGACGCCGATCTGAAGCTGGCCGAGAACGTGATCGAGGCCGACCAGAAGGTCGACGCCCTCCACCACGACCTGGAGGCGCGGGCGATAGCCCTGCTGGCCCGGCAGCAGCCGGTGGCGACGGATCTGCGGATCGTCGTCACCTCGCTGCGCATGTCGGCCGACCTGGAGCGCTCCGGCGACCTGGCCCAGCACGTGGCGAAGCTCGCCCGGCTGCGCTTCCCCCAGCGCGCGGTCCCGCACGACCTGCACGCGACCATCCTGGAGATGGGCCAGCTCGCCCAGCGCCTGATGGCCAAGGCGGCGGAGGTGCTGGTCACCAAGGACGTCGACCTGGCGCTCCAGCTGGAGCAGGACGACGACGCGATGGACCTGCTGCACCGCACCCTCTTCCAGCACCTGATGGACGACCGCTGGAAGCACGGCATCGAGACCGCCGTCGACGTGACCCTCCTCGGCCGCTACTACGAGCGGTTCGCCGACCACGCGGTCGCGGTCGCCAAGCGCGTGGTGTTCCTGGTGACCGGCGAGCACGCGGACGAGATCCAGCAGGAGCTGCAGACGGAGATCCAGCCGGCGACGGGCGGGGACGCGGCCTGACGCCCGCGCGCCGGGGCCCGCCGGGGACGGCGCGCGGCCGGGTGCGAGCCACTGTGCGCCGTTGATGCGCCCAGGGGGCGGGGCATGGAATGGGCACACGCTCCAGCCCTAGGAGGTTCCATGGCCGATTCCCCCGGTACTCCGGGTACGACGCCCGACCCCACGCGGGAACGCGACACCGAGCAGCCCGCGCAGATCAGGAACCTGATGCTGATCGGTGCGTGCGGCTGCGGCTCGGGCTGCGGCTGCGGGTGCCAGTCGGGCAACCCCTGCCAGTGCGGCTGAGCCACGGCCGTACCGGCTCACGACACCGAAGGGCCCCCGGCGTGCTGCCGGGGGCCCTTCGGCGCGCCGGTGCGGGCGGCCCCGGTCGGGGCCGTCCCCTGCCTTCGTCCGGTGCCGCCGGTGTGACGATGCCCATGCCCGCCGCCGGCGGAACGGCCCGACGACGGCGGAACGGCCCGACGACGGAACGGCCCGACGGTGGCGGGGGCGTCAGCGGCGGCGGGGCGTCGGCCCCGGGGTTTCCCCTACTTCTTCTTGCCCTGGTTCTTCACGGCCTCGATCGCCGCCGCGGCCGCGTCCGGGTCCAGGTAGGTGCCGCCGGGGTTGAGCGGCTTGAAGTCGGCGTCCAGCTCGTAGGAGAGCGGGATGCCGGTCGGGATGTTCAGGCCCGCGATGTCCGCGTCGGAGATGCCGTCGAGGTGCTTGACCAGGGCCCTGAGGCTGTTGCCGTGGGCGGCGACCAGGACGGTGCGGCCGGTCAGCAGGTCGGGCACGATGGCGTCGAACCAGTACGGGAGCATGCGGACGACGACGTCCTTCAGGCACTCCGTCTGCGGGCGCAGCTCCGGCGGGAGGGTAGCGTAGCGGGGGTCGGAGAACTGGGAGTACTCGGCGTCGCGGTCGAGCGGCGGCGGCGGGGTGTCGTAGGAGCGGCGCCACAGCATGAACTGCTCCTCGCCGAACTCGGCGAGGGTCTGGGCCTTGTCCTTGCCCTGGAGGGCGCCGTAGTGGCGCTCGTTCAGACGCCAGGAGCGGTGGACCGGGATCCAGAGGCGGTCCGCGGCCTCCAGCGCGAGCTGGGCGGTGCGGATGGCACGCTTCTGGAGGGACGTGTGGACCACGTCGGGCAGCAGGCCGGCGTCCTTGAGCAGCTCGCCGCCGCGCGTCGCCTCCTTCTCGCCCTTCGGGGTGAGGTTGACGTCCACCCAGCCGGTGAACAGGTTCTTCTCGTTCCACTCGCTCTCGCCGTGGCGGAGGAGGATCAGCTTGTACGGTGCGTCGGCCATGGCTTCGAGCCTACCTAAGCTGGTTCGGGGCCGTGGTGGCGCTGGGGCGCCGTCCCGGGCGGAGCGAAGAACCCTGTGTGATTCGTCTCGCTCCCTTTAATTTAAAGTGAATTCCTCCGCAACCTTTACTCACGCTCACCTGTCAGGGTTAGCGGAGAAGTCTGTTGTCGGGGTCAGGGAAGAGGAGCACAGAACGTGACCGTGCGTTCCTTTGCGCGGCGGATGAAACCGCGAGTCGAGCGGAAGGCCGCCGAGCGGGTGTGGCAGCTGCGTACCATGCGGCGGCGCCGCAAGGCGGCGGTCACTGATCCGGTGCTGCGCCCGGTGGCCGTGCGCGGCCAGCACCTGTACGGACGGGTGGTGACCAGCTTCACCGCGGCGGAGGCGGCTGCCTCCAACCTCGACCTGGTGGTCGCCGCGCTGGAGCAGGAGGGGATTTCCTACTTCCTGGTCCCGACCTCCCGGATACGCCACACGGTCGGCGTCAACGCCGCCGACCGCGAGCGGTTCCTGGCCGCCCTGGAGGCGCGCAACGCGGGCAAGGCCGTGTTCATCGGCCGGCCGCTGCCCGGCGGGCAGCTGAAGAACCCCGCGCTGTTCATGGACGGCGTGCTGCCCGCGCCGCTGCGCACCGCGCCCGTGCTGCGGATCGGCGAGAACCACCTCGGCCCCGAGGGCCAGCTGCTCGCCGGCCCCGAGCTGGCCTGCGACGTGGAGTTCTGGGAGGACGGCGCCGAGCTGCTGGCGACCGAGGACGGGCCCCGCCGGCTGGCCAAGGTGCAGCCGCAGGCCTCCGAGGACGTGTTCCGCGAGTCGCTGGTCACGCCGCGCAACAACGGCGTCACCGACGTCCTGCCCGCCGACGAGCAGCAGCCCGTCACCGTGCGGGTGGGCGACCGGGAGCTGCCGAGCTTCCTGCCGCTGACCCTGCCGACCGTGAACCGCGTCACATTCCCGGTCGACGTCGTCTACACCTGGGTGGACGGCGAGGAGCCCGCCATGCGGGCCAAGCGGGCCAAGTACCAGGAGAAGGGCACCGCCGAGATCCTGGACAAGGAGATCAACGAGTCCCGCTACACCAGCCACGACGAGCTGAAGTACTCGCTGCGGTCGCTGGCGATGTACGCGGACTTCGTCCGGCACATCTACATCGTCACCGACGGGCAGAAGCCGCACTGGCTGGACGACAGCGTCGAGGGCATCACCGTCGTCGACCACAAGGACATCTTCCCCGAGGGCGTCCTGCCGGTCTTCAACTCGCACGCCATCGAGACCCGGCTGCACCACATCCCGGGCCTGTCCGACCACTACCTGTACTTCAACGACGACGTCTTCGTCGGCCGCCGGATCACCCCGGAGCACTTCTTCTACGGCAGCGGCCTGATGCGGATTCCGGTCTCCCCGCTGAAGATCGGCGTCGGCAAGCCGCACGCCGAGGAGACCGCCACCAACTCCGCCAGCAAGAACGTGCGGCGGCTGCTGCTGGAGAAGTTCGGCCGGATGACGACGAACAACTTCATGCACACCCCGCTGCCGCAGGACCGCGGGGCGCTGCGCGCGCTGGAGGAGCTGTTCCCGGAGGACATCGCCCGCACCACGGCCTCCCGCTTCCGCTCGCCGACCGACATCGCCATGACGGCCCCGCTGCTGTACCAGTACGCCCTGATGACGGGCCGCGGTGTGCCGGGCAAGTTCAGCTTCCGGTACGTGAACATCAGCCGGCCGGACGCCGAGAAGCGGCTGGCCGACCTGCGCAACACCCGCCGCTTCGACTTCTTCTGCCTGAACGACGTCGACGTGCCGCCGGAGGAGCGCGAGCAGGTCAGCGTCCGGATGCACCAGTTCCTGGAGAACTACTTCCCGTTCCCCAGCCCCTACGAGAAGCAGAACTGAGCAGGCCGCGGCCATGGACATCCGTCACCGTCTCGTGACGCTGCCGGGCCTGCGGGCGCTGCGGGACCTGCTGCTGCGCCTGCGGCTGTGGGCGGCGGGCCGGCTCTGGGCGCTGCGCGCGGCCCCGGCCCGCCGCCGGCTGCGCGCCGCCGTCCCCGGGCTGCGCCGGACCGTCCTCGGTCCGGCGCGGCTGTACGGCCGTACCGTCACCGGGTACACCGCCGCGGAGGCCGCCGCCGCCGACCTGGAGCAGGTGTGCGCCGTGCTGGACGCGGCCGGGGTGCCGTACTTCCTGCTCCCCCGCGAGCCGGGGTCCGGCGGGGCCCGGCAGGTGGTCGGCGTCGCAAAGACGCACCGCGCCGCCGTCCTCGCGCGGGCCGCCGAGCACTTCGCCGGCACCGCCCGGTTCGTCGGTGCCGTCACACCGGACGGCACCGTCGCCGGCGCGG
This sequence comes from Streptomyces glaucescens, assembly GCF_000761215.1. Taxonomy (GTDB): domain Bacteria; phylum Actinomycetota; class Actinomycetes; order Streptomycetales; family Streptomycetaceae; genus Streptomyces; species Streptomyces glaucescens_B. The sequence goes on from NZ_CP009438.1 coordinate 3,594,915, forward strand.
CCCTGTGGGCCGACGGGAAGCTGCCGAAGGCGCTGCGGCGGGCGCCGGTGCTGCGCACCGGCGAGGTCCGCCTCGGCCCCGCGGGGCAGGTGCTCAGCGGTCTGGAGTCCGGCTGCGACATCGAGTTCTGGCGGCACGGCCGGGAGCTGAGGTCCGATCCCGGGCACCTCACCGTGCCGGGCGCCCAGCTCCCGGACGTGTTCGGCGAGGCCCTGGTGGCGCCGCGCCGCAACCCGGTCTCGGAAGTGCTCCCGGTGGCCGCGCAGCAGCCGGCCGAGGTGCCGGGCCCGCGGCGCACGGTCCCGACGTTCGCCGTGTTCGCCGAGCCGGGCATCGACGAGGTGACCTTCCCGGTCGACGCCGTCTACACCTGGGTCGACGGGGACGACCCGGCGATGGCGGCGAAGCGCCGCGCCCACCAGGAGCGGTCCGGCAGCGACATCGCCCCGCGCGAGACCGGCGCCTCCCGCTACACCAGCCACGACGAGCTGAAGTACGCGCTGCGCTCCCTGGAGATGTACGCCGGGTTCGTCCGGCACGTCTACCTGGTGACCGACTCCCAGGTCCCGTCGTGGCTGGACCCGGAGGCGGAGGGCATCACGGTGGTCGACCACCGCGACATCCTCCCGGCGGACGCGCTGCCCGTCTTCAACTCGCACGCCATAGAGAGCCGGCTGCACCACATACCGGGCCTGTCGGACCACTACCTGTACTTCAACGACGACGTCTTCATCAACCGCCCGGTGGACGCCGAGCACTTCTTCCACGGCAACGGCATCGCCCGCATCCCGCTGTCCCCGCTGAAGCTGGGCGTCGGCGATCCGCACCCGCTGGAGCCGGCGCCGAACTCGGCCGGCAAGAACACCCGCGAGGTGATCCGGCGCTTCCACGGCCGGCAGGCCAGGAACAAGTCGCTGCACACGCCGCACCCGCAACTGCGCGCGGTGATGCGGGAGATGGAGGGCCTGGACATCGAGGAGCTGAAGCGGACCTCGTACTCCCGCTTCCGCTCCACCACGGATGTCGCCCCGGCGTCCACGCTCCACCACCACTGGGCGATCGCGACCGGCCGGGCCGTCCCGGCGGACTACCGCTTCCGGTACGTGCAGTTGGGCACCCCGGACATGCGGCGGCGGCTGGCCCGGCTCGCGGCCGGGGAGGACGTGGACTTCTTCTGCCTGAACGACGTGGACACCGCTCCGGCGGACCGGGCGGCGGCGCAGGCGGCCATCCACGCCTTCCTGGAGCGGAAGTTCCCGTTCCCGAGCCGCTTCGAGCGGACCGCGCCGGTCATCCCCCGCCAGTCACGTTTGACGCTCCCCGTCAATTGAGTGGCGCATCCGGCGGCCACGTTTGTAAGTTGTGGCCGCCGGTTGAGCCGCTTACCGCTGTGGGGGATCCGCGATGTCGAAAGCCACCCTGAGACGTGCCGTACGGGAGACCGTCTCCGGACTCCCCCGCGAGTTCTGGTGGCTGTGGACCAGCACCCTGGTCAACCGCCTCGGCGCCTTCGTCGCCACCTTCATGGCGCTCTACCTCACCCTCGACCGCGGCTACTCCGCCTCCTACGCCGGACTCGTCGTGGCCCTGCACGGTCTCGGCGGGGTGATCTCCTCCCTGGGCGCGGGCGTGCTGACCGACCGGCTGGGCCGGCGGCCCACCCTGCTGATCGCCCAGTCGTCGACCGCCCTGTCGGTCGCGCTGCTCGGCTTCGTGCACGACCCCGCCGCCATCGCGGGCGTCGCCTTCCTGGTCGGCATGGCCTCCAACGCCTCCCGCCCCGCCGTCCAGGCGATGATGGCCGACATCGTGCGCCCCGCGGACCGGGTGCGCGCCTTCTCCCTCAACTACTGGGCGATCAACCTCGGCTTCGCCGTCTCCTCCATGGCCGCCGGCTTCATCGCCGAGTCCAGCTACCTCGCCGGCTTCCTGATCGAGGCGGCGATGACGATGGCCTGCGCGGTCCTCGTCTTCGTGAAGCTGCCGGAGTCCCGGCCGGAGCGCACCGCGGTCGAGAAGGCCGCCGACGACGTCTCGCTGGGCACCGTGCTGCGCGACGGGCGGTTCATGAGCGTCGTCGGACTGTCCTTCCTCGTCGCCATGGTCTTCCAGCAGGGCTCGGTCGGGCTGCCGGTGGCGATGGGCGAGGCCGGCTTCACCCCCGCCGAGTACGGCCTGGCGATCGCCGTCAACGGCTTCCTCATCGTCGTCCTCCAGATCCCCGTCACCCGGTTCATCCAGCACCGCGACCCGCGCCGGCTGCTGGTGATCTCCTCCGTCCTCGCCGGGTACGGCTTCGGCCTCACCGCCTTCGCCGGATCGGTCGGCGCGATCGCGCTCACCGTCTGCGTGTGGACCCTCGCCGAGATCGTCAACGCGCCCACCCAGACCGGCATCGTCGTACGGCTCTCCCCCGTGCACGGGCGCGGGCGCTACCAGGGCATGTACACCATGTCGTGGGCCGTCGCCGGACTCGTCGCCCCCCTGATGTCCGGGTACGTCATCGACCGGTACGGCGCCGCCTGGCTGTGGGCGATGTGCGCGGCCGTCGGAACCGTCGCCGGGCTCGGGTACGCGCTGCTGATGCGGCGGCTGCCGCCCGAGGAGGCCCCGGAGCGGCCCGCCGCGGCCCCCGCGCCGGCCACGCCCCGGCCCGCGACCGAAGCGGCCTGACACCGGCGCGCGCGGAAGGGCGTACGTCGCACGTCCCGTACGGCACGATGGAGAAGTACGTGCCGCACACGGCCCGTTGGGGCCGCCGGGGTGGGAGACGCGGATGCCCGACGAGTCCGAACTGATCTTCGTCAGCCATGCGGAGCGGGACGACCAGTGGGCCCAGTGGGCGGCCTGGCACCTGGAACAGGCCGGGTACCGGGTGGAGTTGGGGCTGTGGCACTGGCGGGCCGGCGACGACTTCGTGACCAGGATGAACGAGGCCCTGGAACAGGCCTCCGCCGTCGTCGCCGTGCTCTCCCCGCACTACTTCGAGCCCGGCCGGTACACCGAGGAGCAGTGGAGGGCCGCCGTCGCGCGCGGCGGACGGTTCATCCCGGTGGTGGTGGAGCCGCTGAAACCGGGCCAGTTGCCGGCGTTCCTGTCCTCGCGGATCCAGGTGGACCTGCACGAACTGCCCGGCGAGGCGGAGGCCGTCAAGGCGCTCACGGAGGCCGTCCGGGGCCGGGGCCGCCCCGAACACCCCCCGGCGTACCCCCCGGCGGCCGCGCCCGGCCCCCAGCCGCGCTTCCCCGCCACCGCCTCCGCCGCCGCGGTGGTGTGGGAGGTGCGGCGGCGGCGCAACCCGCACTTCACGGGCCGCGACGAGGTGATCGGCGAGCTGCGCGGCAAGCTCCTCGCCGAGCGGCACGCCGCCGTCCAGGCGCTGCACGGCACGGGCGGCATCGGCAAGACGCAGGTCGCGCTGGAGTACGTGTACCGGTTCCGCGAGCACTACGACATCGTCTGGTGGATCGACGCCGAGCAGGCCGACCAGATCCCCGTGCACTACGCCGAGCTGGCCGCCCGCGTCGGGGTCGCCAAGCCGGACGCCGGCGTCGAGTTCAACGCCCGGTACGCGCTGGACGAGTTGCGGTCCCGGGAGCGGTGGCTGATCGTCCTGGACAACGCGGAGGAACCGGAGCGGCTGGAGACCTGGCTGCCGGACGGGCCCGGGCACGTGCTGATCACCTCCCGCAACCCCGGCTGGAAGCAGATCGTGCCGGGGCTGCCGCTGGGGGTGTTCAGCCGGGCCGAGTCGCTGGACCACCTGCGCGGTCACCTGCCCACGCTGGCCACCGAGGACGCGGAGGCACTGGCGGAGGCGCTGGGCGACCTGCCGCTGGCGCTGGCGCAGGCGGCGGGCGCGCTCGGCGACGGCATGCCTCCCGACCGGTACCTGGAGGTGCTGCGGACCGACACCGCCCAGCTCCTCGACCACGACAAGGCGCACGACTACCGGTCCACGCTGACCGCCACGGTGACCATCGCGATGGACCGGCTGGAGGCCGACCACCCGGGCGCGACCGCCGTGCTGCGGCTGGCCGCGCTGCTCGGGCCGGAGCCCATCCCCACGGCGTGGCTGGTGGCCGCGCGGGACCGGCTGGCGACCGTCCCCGGCGACACGGGGGACTTCCGCTGGCCCCGCCCCGCGCTGCAGCCGCTGGCCCGCTACGGGCTGGCCGTCGTCAGCCCGGACGCGTTCCAGGTGCACCGGCTCACCCAGGCGGTGGTGCGCGAGGGACTCGACCCGGACCGGCGGGACGCGCTGTGGGACGACGTGGTGAGCTTGCTCACCGCCGCCGACCCCGGCGACTCGGAACTCCCCGAGTCGTGGCCGCGCTGGTCGGCCCTCGCTCCGCACCTGACGGCGGGGATGACGGTCCTGTGCAGGCGGGCGGCCATACGGCCCCTGCTGCTGTCCGCGGCCCGGTACCTGGTGCGCAGCGCCCAGTGGCGCGCCGCCCGGGACTTCGCCGCGGGCCTGCACGCGAGCTGGTCCGGCCACCTCGGCGAGAACCACGTCGACACCCTGCATGCCGCCAGCATGGAGACCTGGGCCATGGAAGGGCTCGGGCACGACCCGGACATGCTGCCCCGGGTGCGGGACATCCTGGAGCGCCGCCGCGCGACCCTGGGCGAGGACCACCCCGACACCCTGGACTCCACGTACGACCTCGCCACGGCGCTGCACGGCATCGGCCGGTACGCCGAAGCCCTCGCCCTGCACCAGGACGTCGGAGAGCGCCGCGCCCGCGTACTCGGCGAGGACGCTCCGGACACCCTGCGCTCGGTGCAGAGCATGGCACGCGCGCTGACCGTGCTCGGCCGGTTCGACGAGGGCCTGCGCGTCACCTTCGACGCCCTCGGCCGCTACCGCGCGACCCTCGGCGAAGAGCACCCGGACACCCTGCGTTCGCTGCGCGACGCCGCCGCCTCGCTCAGCTACGTCGGCCGGTACAAGGACGCCTATCGCACCGCCCACGAGGCGTACGAGCGCATCCGCGCCGTCATGGGCGACAACCACCCGGAGACGCTGAGCGCGGCGCACGGCCTCACCATGGCGATGACCGCCCTGGAGCGTCACACCGACGCGCAGGACCTCATCATGGACACGCTGCGACGGCTGCGCCGCGACTACGGGGAGAGCCATCCGAACGCGCTGGAACTGACCACCAGTCTGGGTCTCGTGCTGGCCCGCTGCGGCCGCCCCGAGGACGCCCACGAGCTGCTGACGGACACGATGGAACAGCATCTGCGGGTGTACGGCCCGGACCATCCCGGTGCCCTCCAGTGCGCCCTGGGCATCGGGCTGACGCTGCACGGCACGGGGCGCAACGCCGAGGCGGAGCGGTACCTGAGGGACCTCAGGCGCCGGGTCCACCGGGTCCTGGGCGGGGAGAACGTGATCGCCGACAACACGACCCGGGCGCTGGCGATCGCGCTCGCGGCCCAGGGCAAGCACCGCGAGGCGCACAAGCTGATCGCGTACGTCCAGCGCAGGGCTCCGCTGAAACTGCCCGTCCAGCGCCGGTCGGCCACGAGGAAGGGCCGCCGCTGACCCCCGGCGGGGTCCTCAGTCCCCCGGCCGCTCGATCAGATGACGGAACGCGTCCAGGTTCCGCGTCGGTTCCCCGCGCGACACCCGCCAGTCGTACTCCTTGCGGATCGCGCTCGCGAAGCCCAGTTCGAGGAGGTTGTTGAAGGCGCCGTCCGCGGCCTCCAGGACCTGGCCGAGCAGCCGGTCGACCTCCTCGGGGGTGACGGCGGCCAGCGGCAGCCGGCCGGTGACGTAGACGTCGCCGAGCGGGTCGACGGCGTAACCCACGCCGTAGAGCCTGAGGTTGCGCTCCAGGAGCCAGCGGTGGACGCCCGCCTCGTTCTCGTCGGGGTGGCGGATGACGAACGCGTTCAGGGACAGGGAGTGTCTGCCCGCGATCAGCGACACGGTCGTCGACAGCTTGCGGGTGCCGGGGAGCTTCACCACGTAGTGGCCGGGCTCCGGGCTCTCCCACTCCAGCTCGGCGTCCTTCAGGACGCCCTCGATGATCTGCGCGGCCTGCCGTTGTGCCTCACCCATGGACTCACCCATGGGGCGAGCGTACGCGACGGCGGTGGGCGTGCAGCGCGGCCGTGTAGACCTCCGCGGTGGCGGCGGCGGACGCCTCCCAGCCGAACGCGCGGGCGTGGGCGGCGGCGGCCGCCCCCATGCGGTCGGTCAGGGTGGGGTCGGCGGCGAAGTCGTGCAGCACGCGCGCGTAGGCCGCCGGGTCGTGGCCCTGCACGAGGACGCCGGTGCGGCCGTCGCGGACCGCCACCGGCAGGCCGCCGACGGAGGCCGCGAGGACCGGTGTGCCGGACGCCTGTGCCTCGATGGCGACCAGGCCGAACGACTCGCTGTACGACGGCATGACCAGCACGGACGCGGCGCGGAACCAGTCGGCGAGGCGGTCCTGGTCGACGGGCGGGCGGAAGCGGACGACGTCGGCGATGCCGAGGCGCGCGGCGAGCTTCTGCAGGCCCTCCGGCTTGGCCAGGCCGCTGCCGCTGGGGCCGCCGACGACGGGGACGAGGATGCGGGAGCGCAGCGCGGGGTGCCGGTCCAGCAGCACGGCGACCGCGCGGAGCAGCACGTCCGGCGCCTTCAGGGGCTGGATGCGGCCCGCGAAGAGGGGGATCAGGGCGTCCTGGGGCAGTCCGAGGCGGGCGCGGGCGGCGGCACGGCCGTCGGCCGGTGAGAACCGCTCCAGGTTCACTCCGGGGTGGACGACGGCGACCTTGGCGGGGTCGGCGTCGTAGTGCCGGACGAGTTCGCCGGCCTCCTCGTCGGTGTTGGCGATCAGCCGGTCGGCGGCGGCGACGATCTGGGTCTCGCCGATGACCCGGGCGGCGGGCTCGGGGGTGTCGCCGTCGGCGAGGTTGGCGTTCTTGACCTTGGCCATGGTGTGCATGGCGTGCACCAGCGGGACGCCCCAGCGCTGCGCGGCGAGCCAGCCGACGTGGCCGGAGAGCCAGTAGTGGGAGTGCACCAGGTCGTAGTGGCCGGGGCGGTGGCCGGCCCAGGCCTGCATCACGCCGTGGGTGAAGGCGCAGAGCTGGGCGGGCAGCTCCTCCTTGGCGAGGCCCTCGTAGGGGCCCGCGTCGACGTGCCGGACGAGGACGCCGGGCGCGAGCGGGACGGACGGCGGGAGGCCGCCGGTGGTCGCCCGGGTGAAGATCTCGACCTCGATGTTGATCGCGGCGAGCCGCCGGGCCAGTTCCACGATGTACACGTTCATGCCGCCGGCGTCGCCCGTGCCGGGCTGGTGCAGCGGGGAGGTGTGCACGGAGAGCATCGCGACGCGGCGCGGCCTGCGGTGCAGCCGGAGGCGCGGGGGCGCGGCCGGGGAGCGACGTCCGAGCCTGCCGATGTACTGGCTCACGTGCCGTTCCTCCTTGCTGCGGGCATGCCTGCGCGAGGACGTGCGGGCCCTCTCCAGGGAGGAACACCGGAGTTGGCTGCTCCATTTCCACCACGGGGGTCTTTGCCGAATCATTACCGGCTTTCGCTCAACCGTTCGAGCGGCGATCGCGCGGCCCGCACGGTCCCGGGCGGCCCCCGCCTGCGCCTACCCTCGAAGGCATGACACCCCGCGCCACGACCCGCCCCCCCGCGCGGCCCCGCCCGGGCGGGACGCCCCCCGTCGTGGGAACGGTGACCCGCGGGACGACCAACCCCAACCGGCTGCGCCGCATGGACCGCTGGATCGCGGTCACGCACGGCGCCGAGCTGCGCCGCGCCGCCGACCCGGTCGCCGTCGACCTCGGTTACGGCGCGGCTCCCTGGACGGCCGTCGAGCTGCTGGCGCGGCTGCGGGCCGTCGCGCCCCGCGCGCGCGTGGTGGGCGTCGAGATCGAACCGGCCCGGGTCGCGGCGGCACGGCCGTACGAGCGCGACGGGCTCGCGTTCCGGCACGGCGGCTTCGAGGTGCCCGTCGAGCGCCGCCCGCACCTCATCCGCGCGGCCAACGTGCTGCGCCAGTACGACGAGGACGAGGTCGCCGCCGTCTGGGCGCGGCTGTGCGCCCGGCTGGCCCCCGCCGACCCGGCGGCCGGCTCGCGCGGCGGACTGCTGGTCGAGGGCACCTGCGACGAGATCGGCCGCCGGCACGTGTGGGTCGCGCTCGGCCCCGAGGGCCCGCGCACGGTCACCTTCGCGACCCGGCTCGGCTCCCTGGAGCGCCCCTCGGACCTGGCGGAGCGGCTGCCCAAGGCGCTGATCCACCGCAACGTGCCCGGCGAGCCGGTGCACGCCTTCCTGCGCGACTTCGACCGCGCCTGGGCCGCCGCCGCGCCCTACGCCGCGTACGGCGCCCGGCAGCGCTGGATCCGCGCGGTGCGGGACCTGACGGCGGACTGGCCGGTGACGGACCGCCAGACACGCTGGCGGCAGGGCGAAGTGACCGTGCGCTGGGAGGCGCTGGCGCCGCGCGGCTGACCGGGGCCGGCCCACTGGAACGATCTCTCCCGGCGGTGCGTCGGACGGGGTGGGGGACGGGCGCGCGGCGGACGGGTCCGCCGGAGCGGCGGACCACCTCTGTCGTTTTCCGTCGGGGCGTGGCACGATCCCTCGGACGACCATAAGTTACTGACGGTAAATCAGGTGGGGGCAGAGGTATGGCAAGGGGCAAGCGCGGCTTGATCTCGGCGGCCGTGACCGTCGTCTGCGCGGTCACCGTACTCGCGGCACCCGGCACGGCGTTCGCGGCGTCCGCCGCCCCGCACCCCGCGCCCACCCCCGCCGCCACACCCCCCGCCACCCCTCCGGCGCCCTCGGCCGCCGCGCAGGACAGGGAACTCGAGGCCGTCCGCGAGAAGCTGGACGAGCTCTACCGCGCGGCCGCCTCCGCCACCGACGCCTACAACGCGGCCGAGGAGAAGGCCGAACTCCAGTCGCGGCAGATCGCCGAACTGGCGAAGAGGATCGCCGAGGCCAGGAAGACCCTGGCCGGCCTGAAGGACCGCGCGGGCGCCGCGGCCCGCGCCCAGTACCGCTCCGGGGGCCTGCCGCCCGAGGCCCGCCTCGTGCTCAGTGACGACCCGGACGCGTTCCTCGACGGCACCGGCCGGGTCCGCCAGGGCGAGCGCGCCACCCGGCACCTGATCGAGGAGACCCGGCGCACCCGGCAGGACCTGGAGACCTACTCCGCGGACGCCGCCGCCCAGTTCAGGAAGCTGGAGGCCAACCGCAAGGCCAGGGCCGCCGCCCAGAAGAAGATCGAGAAGCAGATCGCGGCGGCGGAGAAACTGGAGTCCCGGCTGGAGAAGGAGGAACGGGAGCGGCTGGCCGAGCTGGAGCGGGAGGCGGCCCGCAAGGCGCAGAACGCCTGGCTGGACACCGGCGTCCTCGACGGCGCCGAGGGCGAGGCCACCACCCGGGGCGAGCAGGCCGTGAAGTACGCCACGGCCCAGATCGGCAAGCCGTACGTCTGGGGCGCCGAGGGCCCCGAGTCGTACGACTGCTCCGGACTCACCTCACAGGCCTGGGCCAACGCCGGCCAGGGCATCCCGCGCACCTCGCAGGAGCAGTGGAAGCAGCTCCGCCGGGTCGACGTCACGGACATGCGCCCCGGTGACCTGGTCGTCTACTTCGACGACGCCAGCCACGTCGGCATGTATATCGGCGACGGCAAGATCGTCCACGCCCCGCGCCCCGGCCGCACGGTCACGATCGCGGGCGCCGGCTCGATGCCGATCCTGGGAGTCGTCCGGCCGGACGCGGGCTGAACCACCCCGGGCGGCGCGGCCGGTGAGGTCGCGCCGCCGTGATCCGGGCCACGTGACGCGTCGTGACCTGAGCCACGTGACCGACCCCACGCCCGGTGCGCCGGCCGGTGCCGGGGCGACGTGACGTTCGTCATCCCGTCGGGCCGGCCGGCCTGTCCAACTGCGGTACGGAACGCGGCATATGACAGCGGTCCGCGGGCGACCGGCGTGCCGTGGACCATTCCGCTGCGGCGCCGACACCCGCTATGGTCCCCGTCGGTGGGTCGAGGTCCCTCGCCCCGCCGTGCCCTCGGGGGGAGGGAAGGAACCCAAGACCATGCCCGTACCCGTACCGCGGCAGAGAGCGATCCCGGCCGTGGAGAGTGGTCAGGCGCCCGCCGCGTCCACCGGCGGCCCCTCCGGAGACCCCGGTGCCGTGGCCCCGCGCAGGGAAGACACGGCCCAGAACACCTCCGACACCACCGCCACCGTCCACCACACCAACCTCACGCTGCTGCTGATCGAGGACGATCCCGGCGGCTCCCCGATCGTGCCCGAGCTGCTGGACCAGACCGGCAAGCCCATCCGGGTGCGCACCGCGCGCAACCTCACCGAGGCCGAGCGGCTGCTCACCGACGACGTCCACTGCATCCTGCTGGACCTGGCACTGCCGGCCCCCGGCCGGGCGGGCGAGACCGACGACGAGCTGGCCGTGCTCCGCCACGTGCTGGAGCTGGCCCCCCGGCACGCCGTCCTCGCCCTGACCGCCTCCGGCGACGCCGAGCGCGGTGCCGAGGCGGTCCGCGTGGGCGCCCAGGACTACCTGTTCCGCGACGAGCTGGACGGCCGGCTGCTCAGCCGCGCCATCCAGTACGCCGTCGAGCGGAAGCGGTCCGACACGGCCGAGCGGCGGCTCGCCGAGGGCCGGATGCGCGCCCAGGAGAACCGCCGCCTGGAGCGCGGCCTGCTGCCGACGCCGCTGCTGGAGGGGTCCTCGCTGCGGTTCGCCGCCCGTTACCGGCCCGGCCGTTCGCGCGCGCTGCTCGGCGGCGACTTCTACGACGTCGTCCGCACCCCCGACGGCACCGTGCACGCCATGATCGGCGACGTCTGCGGGCACGGCCCCGACGAGGCCGCGCTCGGCGTGGAGCTGCGCATCGCCTGGCGGGCGCTGACCCTGGCCGGGCTGTGCGGGGACCAGCTGCTGAACACCCTCCAGCAGGTCCTGGAGCACGAGCGCGCCGACGACGAGATCTTCGCGACGCTGTGCACGGTCGACATCGCCCCCGACGGCCGCCGCGCGGGCCTGTGCCTGGCCGGGCACCCGGCGCCCCTGGTGATCCGCCCGGGCCTGCCGGGGGCCCCCGGCCCGGCCGCGGCGGCGGGCGTCCCCACGCCGCGCCTGCTGCCGTACGACAACAACGGCCCCGCGCTCGGTCTGCTGCCCGGCGCGCGCTGGCCGCGGATGCAGGTGGAGCTGGGCGCCGAGTGGAGCCTGATGCTGTACACCGACGGCCTCATCGAGGGCCGGGTCGGCGCGGGCGGGGAGCGGCTCGGCCAGGACGGCATGGTCGAGATGATCAGCCGCCAGCTGGCCGCCGGACTCACCGGCGAGGAACTGCTGCGGGCCGCCGTGACCGAGGTCCGCGAGCTGAACGGCGGCGAGCTGACGGACGACGTGGCGGTGCTGCTGCTGGACCGGGTGCCGTAGGGCACCCGACGGCCCCGGCCGCGCGGTCGCCGGGGCCCGGGCGGGGCCGGTCAGGCGAGCAGCGGTATCAGCTGTTCCTCCTCGTGCGTCAGGTGGGCCTCCAGCTCGGTGGCCAGCCGCTCCACCTCCGCGCGGACGGCCGCCGGGTCCCCCGGGCCGGTGACGACCCCGCGCAGTTCCTCGACCAGGGCGGCGATGCGCTCGTGCTCCTCCCGCAGCAACGCCATGACGGGGGCGGACTCGGGACGGCTGCCCTCGATCATCGGGAAGAGGCCCAGGTCCTCGCCGGTGTGGTGGTTGTGCAGGCCGTGGCAGAACGTGAGGCAGTTGACGCGGAGCTGGGCGCCGAGGGCGGTGCCGGACCCGGAGATCTCCCGTCGCAGCAGGGCGAGTTCGCGCCGGAAGGCGTCGTGGACGACCTTGATCGCCTCGCCCAGGGAGCCGGCGTTGAAGGTGGGCGGGCCGTCGGCCGGGATCTCGTACAGGGCGACCACGGGGATCAGCCGCGTGGTCTTCTCCTGGTACGCCGCCCAGCCCGGGTCGCTCTCCACGGCCCGCGCGAACGCCTGGTCGCGCTCCTCGCCGGTCAGCGGTTCGGCCCGCGCCCGGTAGACGAACGCGCCGTCCTCGACGGTGACTTCGGGGTGCGCGAGGAGATTGTGGTACCAGGCCGGGTGCCGCGGGGAGCCACCCGCCGAGGCGATGACCAGGATGCGTTCGCCGCCGTCGGGCAGATAGCCGACGGGTGTGGTGTGCGGCTTGCCCGAGCGGGCGCCGGTGGTGGTCAGCAGGATCAGCCGGGCGTCCTCGAACATTCCGGTGAGCCGGCCCTTGCCGGCCCGGAACTCGTCGATGATCCGTTGGTTGAAGTCGTTGGGCAATGCTCTTCCCTCTCCGTGGTGTTCGCTGGCAGCGCTCGCACGGAGAAGAGGGCGGGCTCCTCGCCCGCCGCGGCCTCACGCAGAGGCCGGGCACCCAACTCGCTCGTGGCCCATGGCCGACCCGGCAGTCATGGCGAGGACGTTAGCGGCCGACTCCCTTGTGTGGCAAGGCGGTTACCGCCATGACGAGGCGGGTGCCGGGACGACGGGAGCACCGCCGCCGGCCGGGCCCGGGCGGCCGCACACCACCCCGGCCCGGCCGCGGCACGCGGACCACCGGCACGGCCCGGGGAGGCCGGACCGCGGTGGCGCGCGCCCGGCTGAGGGACGCCGGGCCCGCGCGGGCGGGCGCGGTTCAGGGACGCCGGGCCCGCCCGAGAGGCGCGGCTCAGGGACGCCGGGCCCGCCCGAGAGGCGCGGCTCAGGGGCGCCGGGTGCGGCCCAGCACCTCCGCGACCCGCATGAACCCGTCCGCGCCGTGTCCCAGGCCGATCACCCGGCGGGCCTGCCCCTCGATCGCCCGCATCAGGCTCGCCTCGATCCCGTGCTCCTCGGAGGCGTGGACGATGTGCGCCATGGTGGACGCGCCGGAGGTGAGCGGGTTCAGCTCGCCCGAGTAGGTGCCGCTGTCCACGTCGTGCGCGAACTCCTCGAAGAGCGGCGGCAGGATCGCGGCGATGCCCTGCGCGAAGGGAGTCAGCTCGCCCGCGGAGATGCCCTCGGCGCGGGCCACGGCGACCGCGTGCGCGTAGCCGCCCATCGCGGTCCAGAAGATGTCCAGCAGGGCGATGTCGTACGAGGCGGCCCGGCCGATGTCCTCGCCGAGGTGGGTGTGGGCGCCGCCCAGCACGTCCAGGACGGGCCGGTGCTCCTCGTAGAGGTCGCGGGGGCCGCTGTACAGGAACACGGCGTCGGGGGTGCCGATGCTGGGCGCGGGCGTCATGATCGCGCCGTCCAGGTAGCGGACACCGTGCCGGCCGGCCCACTCGCCGGTGTCCCGGGCGCGGGCGGGGGTGTCCGCGCTGAGGTTGACGACCGTACGGCCCTTCAGGGCGTCGGTGACGGTCTCGCGCCGCAGGATCGCGTCGGAGGCGTCGTAGTTGACGACGCAGACGACCACGAGGCCGCTCGCCGCCACCGCCTCCTCCGCCGACCCGGCCGTCAGCGCGCCGCGCGCCACCAGCTCGGCGTCCCGGCCCGGGGTGCGGTTCCAGACGGTGGTGCGCACACCGGCGTCCAGGAACGCAGTGGCCAGGGCACGGCCCATGGGACCCAGTCCGAGGACGGTCACGGAAGCGGAGGCGGGGTCGAAGACGTTCGTAGACATGGGGAAGCTCCTGCTGTTCTCGAGAATGACGGACGAACCGGAAGAAATGGGACGACGATGACGCGCAGCCGGGCCCGGGACGTGAATGTCTGCGGGGTGACCGCCGCGATCTCGGTGATCGACGGCAAGTGGAAGACGGCGCTGCTGTGGCTGCTGGAGTCGGGGCCGCACCGCCCGGCCGAGCTGCGCCGCAAGCTGCCGGGCCTCAGCGAGAAGGTGCTGACTCAGGCCCTGCGCGAGATGGAGGAGGACGGCCTCGTGCACCGGGAGGTGTTCGCCGTCCTGCCGCCGAAGACGGTGTACACGCTCACCGGCTTCGGCCGTGAACTGTCCGAGGCCCTCGCTCCTCTCTCCGACTGGGGACACCGCCGCCTGGAACGCCTCGCGGCGCCCGTGGTGGCCTCCTGACCACCCGCGACCAGCCTCCTACGGGCACCGGACGGTGCCAAGTACCCACTTTTTTGTGGGTGTTCGGCCCGCCCGGCGCCCCGCGGCATGCGGTGCCACGCCGGAAACGGAGGAGGCGAGCGCCATGTCAGCGATGTCCGGGCCGGCGGACGGCGGCATCGGGTTCACGCCGGACCCGGCCGACGACCCGGACGGCCACGACGTCCCCCACCACGACGCCGGCACCCGGATCAGCTTCGAGCCGGCCGACGTCGGTGACGCCGGCGGCGACGGCCGGGTCACCGCCGAGTGCGACGGGAACGCCGTCGGCCCCGAGTGGACCCCGGGCCACCTCGATCCCCGGGACCCGGACACCGGCCATGTCGGCCTGGGCCGGCCCGGCACGGGCTCGCACGAGGTCCTGATCTACGTCGACCCCGGTTCGGGCAGCCGCGGCCACGCGACGGCCCGGTTCGGCGCCGACTGGGCCCGCCGGGCACGCCCGGCCTCACCAGGTGTGCCCCAGCGGGGCACATGTGCGGGCTCTCGTGGACGTACGGCCGTGTGCAGGTCCCCCGCGTGTGCCGCACGACCGCGCCGTGCGACACACTGTTGCAAGCAGGTTGCTTGCAATTGTTAGCGCGAGTGGGGCATGGTGGACATATGGCATCGCTCAACGTCGGAAGTCTCGGGGAGTACCTGCGGGAGCAGCGGCGCAGCGCGCAGCTTTCGCTGCGGCAGCTCGCCGAGGCGGCCGGGGTGTCCAACCCGTACCTGAGCCAGATCGAGCGCGGACTGCGCAAGCCGAGCGCGGAGGTGCTCCAGCAGGTCGCCAAGGCGCTGCGGATCTCCGCGGAGACGCTGTACGTGCGCGCCGGGATCCTGGACGCCGAGCGGGACCGCGACGAGGTCGAGACCCGGGCGGTCATCCTCGCCGATCCCACTCTGAACGAGCGGCAGAAGCAGGTGCTGCTCCAGGTGTACGACTCGTTCCGCAAGGAGAACGGGCACGGGGAGACGCACGGGGAGAGCACCCCGGACGACACGGGCGATGCCGGTCCGCAGCAGACGGCCGGATGACCGGACCAGGGAAAGACCGGCCGGCGGCCACGGACCGCCCACCCTCAGCCGAAAGCGATCGACATCGATCCGGGAGGACCCTCACCATGGCCATCACCGACGACCTGCGCAAGACCCTCAGCGACCCGACCCCGCTCTACTTCGCCGCCGGTACCGCCGACCTGGCCCTCCAGCAGGCCCGGAAGGTCCCCGGCCTGGTCGAGCAGCTGCGCGCGGAGGCTCCGGCCCGCATCGAGGCGGTCCGCAACACCGACCCGAAGGCCGTCCAGGAGAAGGCCGCCGCCCGGGTCAAGGAGACGCAGGAGACCCTCCAGTCCAAGGTCACCGGGCTGTTCGGGGCGCTCGACGCCGATGTGCGGAAGATCGACCTGAAGAAGATCGGTGAGACCGCCCAGGACTTCGCCCTGCGCGGTGTCGGCGTCGCCGCCGAGTACGCCATCAAGGCCCGGGAGACCTACGAGAAGGTCGCCGAGCACGGTGAGCACGCCGTGCGGACCTGGCGCGGCGAGGCCGCCGAGACCATCGAGGACCTGGCCGTGGCGGTCGAGCCGGAGCCCGCGCCGAAGCCGGAGCCTGAGCCGGAACCGGAGTCCGCGACGAAGCCGGAGCCGGTCTCGGTCGAGGACGAGCCGGCCGAGGCGCCGGCGGCGGAGAAGCCGGCGAGGAAGGCCCCGGCCCGCAAGCCGGCCGCCAAGAAGCCGACGCCGTCCGCCCAGTGACGGCCGCACGGAGAACGGCCGGGCACTCGGGGGGTGCCCGGGCCGTTGTCCGGGTAGCCGGAAGCCTGTTGCGGGTACGGTGACCGCGTGATGACGAGCCGAGTCGGGTGGTGGACGTTGTGCTGATGCAGGGTTTCGCTGGGTTCCTGTGGCTGCTGAACCTGGCCCTGATCCTTTTCAGCGGCTTCGCGCTGATCGACGCCGCCACGCGCCGCGAGGACGCCTATCGCGCGGCGGACAAGCAGACGAAGCCGTTCTGGCTGATCATCCTGGGTCTGGCCTTCGTGGTCAGCCTGATCTTCGGCATCCTGTCGTTCCTGCCGATCCTCGGCCTGATCGCGACGATCGTGTACATGGTCGACGTCCGCCCGGCACTGCGCGGCCTGCCCGGCGGTGGCCGCCCCCGGCGCGGCTCCAGCAGCGACGGTCCGTACGGGCCGTACAACGGCGGCCGCTGACGCCGTCCCACCGCGGCCGCCGGCTCCGGCCCACGGAGGCGGGCCGCCGCGGGGCGGGAACGCCCGGCGGACGCCTCCCGGGGGCGTCCGCTAGAACGGCAAGGGCCTCGTGTGCACCACCGTCAGTGCCGACACCGCCCGGGTCAGCACCACGTACAGCCGGTGCAGGCCCCGTTGCTCCGCCTCCGCGATCGCGGCCGGCTCGACGGCCACGACGTGGTCGTACTCCAGGCCCTTGACCTGGCTCGCGGGCAGCACCGCGACCCGGGCGTGCGCGGCCGGCGCGTCCGTCGTGCGGAGGCCGGCGGCGGCCAGGGTGCGGCGCAGCCGGGGCACGTCCGCGTCGGCCGCGACGACCCCGACGGACCCCTCGCCGGCGAGGGCGTCCCGGACCGCCGTCACGACCGCGGCGGGCACGTCGTCCGTCTCGCGCACCACCAGCTCGCCGTCCCGGCGCAGCGAGCGGGGCTCGGGAACGGCGACGTCGAGGCGCCGCAGGACCCGGTTGGCGAGCCCGAGGACGGCCGCGGGGACGCGGAAGCCGGTGGTCAGCGGGATGACGGCGGCGTCCGGCTTGCCGAGGTGGCGCAGGAGCGCGGACCAGTCCCGGGCGGCCCACGCCGTCGTGCCCTGGGCCAGGTCGCCGAGCACGGTCAGGGAGCCGTGGACCGAGCGGCGGGCGATGGCACGGCACTCCATCGGGGAGAGGTCCTGCGCCTCGTCGACGACGACATGGCCGTACCCCGCGGGGTGTTCGATCAGCCCGGCGACCTCGTCGAGGAGCACCAGGTCGGCGGCCGACCAGCGGGCGGACTTCCAGGAGCGCGGCGGGCGCGGCCACAGCAGGGCCTCGCGCTCGCCGGCGTCCAGCAGCCCGGCGGCGGCCCGTTCGAGGGCGGCCGGGTCGGCGAGCAGCCCGGCGACGACCTCCTCGGGCCGCACCCGCGGCCACACGGCGTCCAGCCACGCGACGAGCGGGCGGGCGCGCTCGATCCGCCGCACCCAGGCGCTGGTGCGGGGCCCGCCCCGGCGCTCGGCCTGCGCGCGCAGCGCGGCCACCACGCGCGCGCGGACCCGCTCCCGCCCGACCGCGTACGGCGTCCGCTCGTCCCGTACGCCGGCCACGATCGCCCGCAGATCCTCCGCGGCGACGCGCCAGCGGTAGGAGCCGTCCGGCACGGCGAGGGCGCCGGCGCCGGCGTCGGGGCGCACGCGCGCGTACAGCGCCCGGCGCAGCACCTCGGCCGTCCGGGCGTCGTGCTTGACGACGGCGGTCCGCTCGTCGTCGGTGCCGGTGACCGGGTGCCGGGCGATCTCGTCCCGGACCGTGGACTGCCGTACGCCGGTCTCGCCGAGCGCGGGCAGCACCTCGGCGATGTAGTCGAGGAAGGCGCGGCTGGGCCCGAGGATCAGCAGTCCGCCGCGCCGGATGCGCTGCGGATGGGTGTAGAGCAGATAGGCGGCGCGGTGCAGGCCGACGGCGGTCTTGCCGGTGCCGGGGGCGCCCTGGACGCACACCGAGGCGGTGAGGGCGGCGCGCACGAGGTCGTCCTGCTCGGGCTGGATGGTGGCCGCGATGTCCCGCATCGGGCCGACTCGGGGACGCTCGATCTCCCGGGTGACGATCTCGCTCGGCCGGCTCTCGCCGCGGGCCAGGTGCTCGTCCTCCAGGCCGGTGAGGTCGGCGCTCGCGCCGCGGCTGCCGGGGGCCCAGCCGAAGCGGCGGCGGACCGCGACGCCCCGCGGGTCCCGGGGGCCCGCCTGGTAGAAGGCGCGGGCGACGGGGGCGCGCCAGTCGACGACGAGCGGCGGGGCGGTGGGGTGCTCGGTGACCCGCAGCCGGCCGATGTGCAGCGGGCCGTGCGGGCCGCCGTGGGCCTCCGGTGCGGCCGGGTCGAAGTCGAGCCGGCCGAAGAACAGCGGGCCTTCGGGCAGTTCGCGCAGTTCCTTGGCCTGGCTGCGCAGCCGGCGGCCGAGGACTTCGGCGTCGGCGCCGGAGGCGGAGACGTCCGCACCGGCGTGTACCTGTTCCCGGGCGCCCTCGACCATGGCGGCGAGGGCGGAGCGGCAGCGGTCGTGGTGGGCGCGTTCGAGGCGGAGGGCGCGCTGGAGCGCGGGGTCGGGTGACGTCATTCCATCGAGCGTAACGGAAAACGTGACCGGGTAACGTTTTTTACTCAGTCACCTCCCGGCGTACCGGGGCAGCCCCGCGGCCAGCAGGCCGAAGGCGCGCTCGGCCGCCGCCACCGCCTCCGGCCGTACGTCCGCCGCGCGCTCCCCCGCCGCGATCCGCCGCCAGTTCTCCTGCGCCAGGATCCGCTGCACCGCGACGATCTGCCCCGCCGCCAGCCGGGCCTCCAGATCACCGCCCAGCGCGCCGGCGAGCGCCGCCTCCGAACGCTCCAGGTGCCCGTGCAGCCGGGCGACCAGGGCCGGAGTGCCGTAGAGCAGGGTGTGGAAGGCCAGCACCCCGGGATCGTCGCTGAGCCCGGTGACGGGGTCGTACCGCTCCAGGCCCGCCAGGAACGCCCGGCGCAGCGCGGTCAGCGGGGCGGCGTCCGAGGCCGCGACCACCCGGGCCGCCTCGCCCTCGTGGTCCGCGATCCGGTGCAGGACCAGATCCTCCTTGGCCGGGAAGTACCGGAACAGCGTCGGCTTGGAGATCTCCGCCGCGGCCGCCACCTCGGCGACGGACACCGCGTCGAAGCCCTTCTCCAGGAACAGTCCGATCGCGAGGTCCGACACCACCTGGTACATCCGCTGCCGCTTGCGCTCCCGCAGCCCGATCTCAGCCATGGCACGAGCCTACGGTCGTCCCGCCCCCGCTCCTTGACCTCGACTGCGCTCGAGGTCGAAGACTGCCGGGGAACGGTGATCCGACAGGTCGACGTCGAAGGGGTGAGCCATGCTCACGGCGCAGGTGAAGGAGTTCGGCGGTCCCGAGGTACTGGTGCCGGTGACGGTGCCCGACCCCGAGCCCGGGCCCGGCGAGGTGCTGATCGAGGTGTCCCACGCCGACACCATCTTCCTGGAGACCCAGCTCCGGGCGGGCTGGGGCGGCGAGTACTTCACGGTCACCCCGCCGTACGTGCCCGGCGGCGGGGTCGCCGGGACCGTGCGGGCGATCGGCGCGGGGACCGGGGCGCGGTGGCTGGGGCGCCGGGTCGCCGCCTTCGTCGACGGCAGCTACGCCGAACGCGCACTCGCTCCGGCCGACGCCCTCACCCCCGTACCCGAGGGCCTGGACCTGCCCGCGGCGGCGGCCCTCGTCCACGACGGGGTGACCGCGATGGGCCTGCTGGAGCGCATCGCCCTCACGGCCGGCGACCGGGTGCTGATCCTCGGCGCGTCCGGCGGCATGGGCACCCTGCTCGTCCAGCTGGCCCACGCCCGCGGGGCCCGGGTGGTCGCGGCGGCCCGGGGGGATCGGAAGCGGGCGCTGGTACGGCGGCTGGGCGCCGACGAGACGGTGGACGTCACCACTGCCGACTGGCCGGAGCAGGCCCGGGCCGCGCTCGGCGGCGCCGCCGACGTCGTCCTCGACGGAGTGGGCGGCCCGCTCGGCGCCGCCGCCCTCCCGCTCACCGCTCCCGGCGGGCGCTTCTCCGCCCACGGCGCCCCCACCGGCGCCTTCGCCGACCTGGACCGTGCGGACGCGACCCGGCGCGGCGTCACCCTGTACGGCATCGCCGACGCGCAGTACACGGCCGACGAGGTTGTGCGGCTGCGCACCGCCGCCTTCGCCGCGGCGGCCGCCGGACGGCTCACCCCGGTGATCGGGCAGCGCGTGCCGCTGGCGGAGGCCGCCCGGGCCCACCGGCTGATCGAGGGCCGGGAGGTGGTGGGGAAGGTGGTGCTGGAGGCCGCGCGGTGACGGCGGTGCCGCGGCCGGGACCACGGCGGGCGGCCGGCCGGGCCTGCCGCCGCAGGGGAGCCGGGGCAGGTGACGGCGGTGCCGCGGCCGGGACCACGGCGGGCGGCCGGCCGGGCCTGCCGCCGCAGGGGAGCCGGGGCCCGGCCGGCCGGCACCGGCGCACCGGCGCGCCGATGCCTGCCGGGCCGGCGGGCCGGCGGGAGGCTCAGAACGAGTCGGGGCACCAGGGACGCCGGGAGGGGCGCAGCAGGGCGTCGGCCAGCCGGGCGGCGCCCGCCCGTTCCTCCCGCACCCGCCCCGCGGCCGCCAGCCGCACCGCCGACTCGTCCCCCAGCCACAGCGCCCCGAGGCCGGACACGTCCAGCGTGAGATCGGCCTCCCGCGAGGTCGGCGCGCAGACCCCGCGGCCGTCCGCGCCCACCTCCAGCAGATACCGCCCGCCCGTGAACCCGGCCGGGTCGACGACCTCGAGGACCAGTTCCCCGGCCCCCTGGTAGCCGCGCGCCTCCAGCGCGCGGGCGACGTCCAGGATCCGCACCCACATCCAGTCGGCCCGGGTGGTGATCCGGGCGGCGCGCGGGTCCGGCAGGAACAGCGGCAGCAGATCGTCCGGGGACCGCCGGCCCGTCTCGACCCGGACCACCCAGTCGATCGCGCACAGATAGCGCCACAGCGCCCGCTCGGCGCGCGGTTCCGCCGCGATCAGCCACTGCACGGTGGCGGTGTTCTCCGGCTGCTTGGCGTCGCCCCACTTGTCGTCCACGGTGTACGCGACCATGCCCTCGACCTCGCCGGCCGGCGAGCGGTACACCGCGTAGAACGGGTCCTTCCACCCCGGGAGGACGCGCAGCTCCCCCGTGTTGATCCGCCACCACCGGGCGTCGCGGTTCACCGTGCCGTGCTGGGTACGCCGTATCCGCTCGTGCAGCTCCGGGCCCAGCTCCCGCACCTCGGCGCCGCCCGCCAGGTCGATCCGCCCGCCGTCCTCGGGTCCCGCCCGGCGCGGGTCGAGCCCGGCGCGCGGCACGTCGACGGTCCACTCGGCGGCCGTGGTCGCGGGACCGAAGCCGTACCGGCCGTAGATGGGGTACTCGGCGGCGATCAGCGTCGCCACCACGTCTCCGCGCTCCTTCGCCGCCGCCAGGTCCCGGGCCATCATCCGGCTGAGCAGCCCGCGCCGGCGGTGCGTCGGGGACACGGTCACGTTGGTGACGGCGTTCGCGGCCACCGCGGCGCCGCCGACCGCCGTCAGCTCCTGCGGGAAGGACCGCAGCGTCGCCACGCACCGGCCGTCGTCGAAGGCGCCGACGGTGCGGTCCGTCAGGACACCCGAGGCGCGGGCGGCGATCTCCTCCTCGGTGATCGTCTCGCTGCGCAGGAAGCCGACGGCCACGGCCCGCAGCCAGTCCGGTATCTCGTCCTCGGTGATCGGGCGTACGTCGAGATCGCGATCGTTCATGGCGTCACGTTAGGGGCCGCGCCCCGGCCCGTCGCATGGATTTACGGCCCGCCCGCCCCGGGCCCCCCGAGGGACCGGCCGCCCGGTCGCCTCACAGCAGCAGGTCGTCGACCTGCGCCTCTCCGTCCCGGTACCGCCGGGCGATCTCCGCGCTGCACTCGTCGGCGGTGCGCTGCAGCCGCTGGCGGCGCCCGGACACCTGCTGCTCGCAGCGGACGAGCCGCCCGATGCCGTCGGCCAGCTCCGTGTCCGTGCGGGCGTCCAGCGCGGACAGTTCGACCCCGCCCAGCATCTCGGCGGCCAGCCGCCGGTACTCCTCGTTCTGCGGCGTCCCCAGCGTGACGTGCCGGGCCGAGGAGCGCTGCCGCGCCGGGGCGTCGGTCAGGATCTCGGGCAGCCGCTCCACCACGGACGCCACCGCCACGGCCAGCACGGGCGCCGGTCCGCGCCGCGCGAGCTCCGCGCGCAGGATGTCGATCCGGCCCTGGAGCAGCCGCCGTACGTAACTGAGGTCCGCCTCGTCGCGCTGGGCGTCCCGGCGCAGCGCCCGCAGCTCCGGCAGGCTCAGCGCGGCCAGGTCGGGCTCGGGCGGATCGGGCAGCAGTGGCGCGTGGCCGACGCCGTCCGGGCCGCCGGGACTGCCGGTGCGCTGCGCGGGCGGCCGCAGTGTCCCCACTTCCTCACCCGTGCTCGGTGTGCTCATGTGCCTCTACCGTCCCCTCGACCGGTGTGTGGGAAGCATCGTGCCACCCCCAGTGGCCGCTATGTGACCGAGTGCCCCCGAACGGCCCCAGATGGACGGGTTAGGGATCGAAAAGCGGCCACGGCATGATGGCCCTATGCGAGCTGTGGTGCAGAGGGTGGACGGCGCGAGCGTCGTGGTGGACGGCCGGACCGTGGGGGAGATCGTCGGCGAGGGCCTGTGCGTGCTGGTGGGGGTGACCCACGAGGACACCGAGGAGAAGGCGGCCCAGCTCGCCCGCAAGCTGTGGACCCTGCGGATGCTCCAGGACGAGAAGTCGTGCAGCGACATCGACGCCCCGCTGCTGGTGATCAGTCAGTTCACCCTCTACGGCGACGCCCGCAAGGGCCGCCGCCCCACCTGGAACGCCGCCGCGCCCGGCGCCGTGGCCGAGCCGCTGGTCGACGAGGTGGTCGCCCGGCTGCGGGAGCTGGGCGCGACGGTGGAGACGGGCCGGTTCGGCGCACAGATGCGGGTGTCGCTGACGAACGACGGCCCGTTCACCGTCCTGCTGGAGATCTGAGCCCGCGGCCCCTACGGCTCCACGACGACTTCCTGCGCCGCCGCCGTGTCCCCGGCGACCAGCCGGGCGTCCACGGGCACGTTCCGCTTCACCAGGGCGAGGGCGACCGGGCCCAGCTCGTGGTGGCGTACGGACGTGGTGACGAAGCCGATCTTCCGCCCGTCGGGGCCCTCGTCGGCGAGCCGGATCCCGGTGCCGGCCGGGGGCAGGTGCACCTCGCTGCCGTCCAGGTGCAGGAAGACCAGCCGGCGCGGCGGCTTGCCCAGGTTCTGCACCCGGGCCACGGTCTCCTGTCCCCGGTAGCAGCCCTTCTGCAGGTGCACGGCCGAGCCGATCCAGCCCAGCTCGTGCGGGATGGTCCGGTGGTCGGTCTCGAAGCCCAGGCGCGGCCGGTGGTGCTCGACGCGCAGCGCCTCGTACGCCAGCAGCCCGGCCGCGGGCCCGGTCCGCGCCGCGTACTCCTCCAGGCGTTCGCGCGGCAGGAAGAGGTCACGGCCGTACGCCGTCTGCCGCACGACGACCCCGTCCGGGGCCTCGGCGATGGAACCGGCGGGCAGGTGGACGACGGCGAAGTCCGCGGTGCGGTCGGCGACCTCCACCCGGTAGAAGAACTTCATCGACTCCAGGTACTGGACCAGCGCGTCCTGGGTGCCGGGCTCGATGTGCGCCCAGACCGTCTCGCCGTCGTCGACGAGGTACAGGGCGTGTTCGATGTGGCCGTGCGCGGAGAGGATCAGCGCCTCGGTGGCCTCGCCCGCGGGGAGTTCGCTGACGTGCTGGGTGAGCAGCAGATGCAGCCAGCTCAGCCGGTCCTCGCCGGTGACGGTGACGACCCCGCGGTGCGACAGGTCGACGAAACCGGTGCCGGCGGCGAGGGCGCGCTGCTCGCGGAACAGGTCGCCGTAGTGGGCGGCGACGCCTTCGTCCACGCCCTCGGCGGGGACCGCGCCGGGCAGGGACAGCAGGGGGCTCTTCATGGATCCAAGCCTACGACTCGGTACTTGAACCCTTGTGGGAGCAGTCCTCGCACCGGCCGAAGATCGCGAAGTGCTTCATGTCCGTGTCGAAACCGAACTGCTCGCGCAGCTTCGCGGTGAACTCGGCGGCCACGTCCACATCCGCCTCGATGACCCCGGAGCAGTCCCGGCACACCAGGTGGATGTGGTGGTGCCGGTCGGCGAGGTGGTACGTCGGCGCCCCGTGCCCGAGGTGGGCGTGGCTGACCAGCCCCAGCTCCTCCAGCAGTTCCAGGGTGCGGTAGACCGTGGAAATGTTGACCCCCGACGCCGTCTTCCTCACCTCGCTGAGGATGTCGTCGGGGGTCGCGTGCTCCAGGGTGTCCACGGCTTCGAGCACGAGTTGCCGCTGCGGGGTCAGCCGGTAGCCGCGCTGCCGCAGGTCGCTCTTCCAGTCGGTGCTCACCACACTGGAAGTCTAAGAGCTACTTGAAGAAGGCGATGCCGTCATCCGGCATGTCGTCGGGCAGGGCCTTCGCCCAGCGCTCGACGTCCTCCGGGGTGACGACCTTCTTCAGGTGCGCCGACATGTAGGGGCGCAGCTCGACCTCGGGGGTCTGCTTCTCGCCGACCCACATCAGGTCGCTCTTGACGTAGCCGTACAGGCGCTTGCCGCCGGTGTACGGCCGGGACGCGGCGGTACGCGCGACGGCGTCCGTGACCAGGTCGATCTGCGGCTTCTGGTGGGCCATCTCGCCGTACCAGATCTCGATGACACCGTCGTCGCGGGTCATCGTGACCTCGACCTTGCGGTCCGCGTCGATCCGCCAGAAGCCGTGCTCCGACTCCAGCGGGCGCACCTTGTTGCCGTCCTTGTCCAGCACCCAGGTCTGGGAGTGGTACTCCAGGAAGTCCCGGCCGTCGTGGGTGAAGCTGACCTCCTGCCCGAAGTTGCACTTCTCCGAGCCGGGGAAGTCGTGCACGCCCGCACCCGCCCAGTTGCCGAGCAGGAAGGCGAGGGGGACCAGGTCCTTGTGGAGGTCGGACGGGATCTCGATCATGAGCAGAGGTTCCTCGGGGTGGTCAGCGCTGGCCCTGGTACAGCTTCTTCACGGTCAGACCGGCGAAGGCGAGAACGCCGACGGCGACCAGGACCAGCAGGATTTCGAAGAAGAGCTCCACGGCGTGCTCCTTGTTGGGCGAGGGTGAGCGGTACACAAGGCCGTGCCCAGCTTACGCGGGTGCCTCGCGCACTACGATTCCGGCTATGGCGAAGAAGCTCGTGATCAAGGTGACGGCGGGGGCCGATGCCCCCGAGCGGTGCTCGCAGGCGTTCACGGTGGCGGCGGTGGCCGTGGCCAGCGGGGTGGACGTCTCCGTCTGGCTGACCGGCGAGTCCGCCTGGTTCGCGCTGCCCGGCCGGGCGGCCGAGTTCGAGCTGCCGCACGCGGCGCCGCTGCCCGACCTGATCGACTCGGTCCTCGCCGCGGGCCGGCTGACCCTGTGCACCCAGTGCGCGGCCCGGCGGGACATCACGGAGCAGGACGTCATCGAGGGCGTGCGGATCGCGGGCGCGCAGGTCTTCGTGCAGGAGGCGCTGGCGGAGGACGCCCAGGCGCTCGTCTACTGACGGTCCACGTAGAGGCAGAAGGGGTGGCCGGCCGGGTCGAGCAGGACCCGTACGTGTGCCTGCGGCTGGTACGCGGCCGGCCGGGCGCCCTCGGCGACGGCGCGCGCGGTCTCGCGTTCCAGGTCGTCGACCTCGATGTCCAGGTGGATCATCATCTGCTGCCGGTCCGGCCCGCTCGGCCAGACGGGCGGCGCGTAGTGGGGCTCGGTCTGGAAGGACAGTCCGGTGCCGCCGTCCGGCGGGCGGATGTGCACCCAGTCCGGGCCGTCCTCGCACACCCGCCAGCCGGGCAGCAGACGCAGGTAGAAGTCCGCCAGCTCACGCGCGCCCGGTGCGTCCAGGGTCGCCGCCACGAGTCTCATGGCGGGTGGGTACCCCGCGGGGCGGCGCCGTCACCCCGGCGGTTTCCTGCCGTCCAGCTCGTCCCACCACTCGTCGGACCGGGGGTCGCCCGACGGGTCGTCCCACCAGCGGTCGTCGGGGCCGCGCCGGTTGGCGGTCATCGCGGCGACGGGCGGGATGACCATCGCGACCACGCACATGGCGACGGCCGCCTCGGTCGACCACAGGCGCACGACGGCCCACGCCAGGACGAAGAGCACCAGGCAGGTGCCCATCAGGGCGAAGTACACATGACGCCGCCGCGCGTACATGTGTCCAGCGTAGGCGCGGTGGCGGGCACGGAGAAGGGCCGCACCCCAGGCGTCCAACCCGGGGGGTGCGGCCCTTCCGCCGTACGGGGTCCTCGTCAGACCGCGATCGCGACCTCGGCGAGGGCGCCCTTCTCGGCGACGACGACCGTGCGGTCGGCGGTGCCGCCGGGGACGAGGGCGCGGACGGTCCAGGTGCCCTCGGCCGCGTAGAAGCGGAACTGGCCCGTGGCGGAGGTGGGGACCTCCGCGGTGAACTCGCCGGTCGAGTCCAGCAGCCGGACGTAGCCGGTCACCGGCTCGCCGTCGCGGGTCACCTGGCCCTGGATGGTGGTCTCACCGGGCTTGATCGTCGAGGCGTCGGGGCCGCCGGCCTTCGCTCCACACATGTCTTTCTCCAAGAGGGGTCTGACCGGAAGGCCGGTCGGATCGGTTGCTTGCCGAGGGTTACTTCGCGGCGCCGAGCTCGATCGGCACGCCGACGAGGGAGCCGTACTCGGTCCAGGAGCCGTCGTAGTTCTTGACGTTCTCCACGCCGAGCAGCTCGTGCAGGACGAACCAGGTCAGCGCGGAGCGCTCGCCGATGCGGCAGTAGGCGATGGTGTCCTTGGAGAGGTCGATGCTCTCCTCTTCGTAGAGCTTCCTCAGCTCGTCGTCCGACTTGAACGTGCCGTCGTCGTTGGCGTTCTTCGACCACGGGATGTTGCGGGCGGTCGGGACGTGGCCGGGGCGCTGCGACTGCTCCTGCGGCAGGTGGGCCGGGGCGAGCAGCTTGCCGGAGAACTCGTCGGGCGAGCGGACGTCGACCAGGTTCTGGCTGCCGATGGCGTTGACGACGTCGTCGCGGAAGGCGCGGATCGCGGTGTTCTGCGGCTTGGCCTTGTACTCGGTCGCCGGGCGCTCGGGGACCTCCTCGACCAGCTCGCGGGCGTCCAGCTCCCACTTCTTGCGGCCGCCGTCGAGCAGCTTGACGTTGTCGTGGCCGTAGAGCTTGAAGTACCAGTAGGCGTACGACGCGAACCAGTTGTTGTTGCCGCCGTAGAGGACCACCAGGGTGTCGTTGGCGATGCCCTTGGCGGAGAGGAGCTTCTCGAAGCCCTCCTGGTCGATGAAGTCGCGGCGGACCGGGTCCTGGAGGTCCTGCGTCCAGTCGATCTTGATCGCGTTGCGGATGTGGTTCTTGTCGTACGCGGACGTGTCCTCGTCGACCTCCACGATCGCGATGTCGGGGTTGTCGAGGTTGTCCTGCAGCCAGTCGGCGTCGACCAGGACGTCGCTGCGGCTCATGCTCTTTCTCCTCCGGGGCAGTTACGGCGGGGCGTGCGAGTGAGAGGCGTGCGCGTGAGGTGCCGCGGGGCGGCGCGGCGCACGGAATGCCCTGGGCAGGGCGGGGGGTGAAGGCGGGAGGCGGTGCTGCCGCTCAGACGGTGCGACAGAGCATGGCGGCAACGCGGCACAGGTCCACTGCCCGCCGCTTGGTGAGATCCGCCTGTCGCTTCATGGCGTCGATCGTAGGGACGGACGGGCGGGCGTGTCACCGGCGTGTCGCATCGTGAGACGGGAGCGTCCGCATTCCGGGAACACAGCAGGGCCCGGGCCGCCGTCGCACGGCTCCCGGGCCCTCTTTTTCCCTGCTGTCTCCGCGCGTCGGACCGGACGTCTCGCCAGTCGGACACACCGTGTCCACCGGACGCCGTCCGCCGCGTTCCTACCCGGCCAGCCGGACGTCCGAACCCTTCACCGAGATCTCCACGCCGTCCGCCGCCGCCTCGACCTTGTCCAGCCGGACGCCGCCCGGCAGGTCGTCGATGGCCTGCTGGAAGTCCGTGATCTGCCGCACCGACTCCTCCGCCAGGTCGAGCCCCGCCAGCTGCGGCAGCGAGTCGGTGCGCACCTCGACCTTCTCGCCCTCGACCCTGACCGTGCTCAGCACGGACAGGCGCTGGGTGCCGAGGACCGGGACGTCCGCCTCGACGCCGACCTTGATCTTTCCGTTGCCGCCGTCGCCGAGGCTCACCACGCGGGCGGTGATTCCGGGCGCCACCTCGGTCGGCTCGGACTTGGCGGCCTTCAGCAGCTCGTCGTAGGAGATGGTCGCCGTGCCGGTGGCGGAGGCGGCCGTCGCGGAGCTGTAGTCCCCGGAGAACCGGACACCCCGCATCCGCGCCCGCAGGTCGTCGATGCGGATCTTCTCCCCGTCGCCCGCCGCGGCCTCGTAGTCGTGGATCCCGACCTCGACCTCGTCCAGTTCGCCGCCCGCGAGCTGGGTCAGGAACGGGAAGCCGTTGATCGACACGTCCGGGGTGGCGGACAGGTTCTCGCTCGCCTTCAGCCGGTCGGCGACCTCGCCCTCGGCGAAGTGCACGGCGATGCGGTCCACGGCCACGAAGAGTCCGCCGAGAATCACGACGACGATCAGGAGTATTCGCAGCGCACGCATCTTTCCCCACTTCGGCCTTCGGCAACGACCGCCAACGTAACCCCGCCGGGTGGTCCGGCCGCGGGTTTGTGGATCGTTTGTGACAGGCGCCGCGCGCCCGTCCGCTCAGCCCAGCGCCCTGCCCAGCACCCACGCCACCGGCGCCGCGGCGCTCAGCGGCAGCGCGACGCCCGCGGTGAAGTGGACGAAGCGGGAGGGGTAGTCGTAGCTCGCGACCCGGTGGCCGATCAGGGCGCACACCGCGGCCGCCGCGCCGAGCAGCGCGCCCTCGCGCCCCACCCCGGTCATGCCGCCCACCGCGATGCCCGCGCCCGCGGCGGCGAGCAGCGCGACGACCACGGACACCGGGGCCGGCAGCGGCAGCGCGCGGGCGAGGACGGCGACCGCGACCGCCGCCGCGGCGATGGTCACCGCGTCGGGCTCGGCCGCCAGATAGCCGGCCGCCACGACCGCCAGGGCCGCCGAGACGACCGTGGCCATCAGGCCGTACAGCCGTTCGTCCGGGTCGGCGTGCGAACGGAGCTGGAGGACCAGCGACAGCAGCACCCAGACGCCGAGCGCCCCGAGGATCGCCGCCGGGCCGTTGTCGCGGCCCGCCACCAGCAGCGCCGCGTCCGCGGTGAGCGCCCCCAGGAAGGCCAGCGCGATGCCCTGCCGGGCCGGCCACATGCCGTTCAGCCGGAACCAGCCGGCGGCGGTGACCGCCTGGAGGACGACCAGCGGCACCAGCAGCGCGTACGAGCCGGCCGCCGCCGCGCCGGAGAGCAGCAGACCGAGCAGCGCGGTGAGCGCGGCGGGCTGCGGGCCCGGCTCGATGATCGGGGAGCGGCCCTCGGCGCGGGCCCGCTGGGCCGCGGTGAGCACCGGCTGCGGCTCAGGGGCGGGCTCCGGCGCCGCGACGGACGCCGGGGGCTCGTGGGCCTGCTGCGGGGCGTAGGGCGGGGACTGCGGCGCGTGTTCCGCCGTCGCCTGCTGAAGCCGGGGGTCCCAGGTCCGCCCCTCCCCCTGCTGGGGGTACGGGGCGGCGGCGTACGGGTCCTGGTACGCGGTCTGGTGCCCGTACGGGTCGGGCTGCTGGTACTGCTGGTACTGCCCAGGCTGGGGCTGCCGGTACTCGCCGGGCTGCTGGGGCTGCGGGTAGCCCTGGGGCTCCTGATACTGCTGGTACTGCTCGTACTGCTGGTACTCCTGGTAGTGCCGGGGGCCCTGTCCCTCGTACCCCTGGTACGGCTCTCCCGCGTACCCGTCGTACGGCTGCTGGTCGTTCATCGGTCTGGTCACCCTCCTGCGAACGGCGGGAGCACCTCGACCGTGCCGCCGTCGGCCAGCCTTACCGTGTCATGCCCGCGGGTCCCGACGGGGTCCCCGTCGACGAGGAACGAGCAGCGGCGCAGCACGCGCGCGAGTTCGCCGGGGTGCCGCTCCCGCACCGCGGCGAGGGCGTCGGCGAGCGTGGCCGCCTCGTACCGCTCGTCGGCGACCCCGGCCGCGGCCTTCGCGGCGGCCCAGTAGCGCACCGTGACCTTTGCCATCTCGTCCCTCACGTCAGTCCACTCGTGACACGGCCAGGCTAGGCCCTGCCGTCAAATCCCCGCCGCGCCGGCGGCCCAGTCCCCGATCCGGGCGAGCAGGGCCTCGCCGGCCGCGTGTTCGGCGTGGCCCATGCCGGGTTCGATCCAGAGTTCGCCGTGCTCGCCGGCCGCCGCGGCCAGCGCGTACGGGTGGTCCAGCGGGAAGTAGCCGTCGCGGTCGCCGTGCACGACGAGCAGCGGGGTGGGGGCGATCCGCGGCACCGCCTCCACCGGGGAGAGCGGGACCGGGTCCCAGTCGCGGTGGTGGATGCGGGTGCGGAAGCCGTAGCGGCCGACCAGGCGGCCCGCGGGGCGGGTCACCAGCCAGTGCAGCCGGCGCATGGGGGCGGTGCCCCGGTAGTACCAGCGGGCCGGCGCGCTGACCGAGACCACCGCGGCCGGCTCCTGCTCCCGGTGCAGCGCCGCGTGCCGCAGCACCACGGAGCCGCCCATGGAGAACCCGACGGTCACCACGCGCGCGTGCCCGAAGCCGCGCGCCCAGTCCACCGCGGCGGCGAGGTCCAGCACCTCGCGGTCGCCGACGGTGGACCGGCCGCCGGAGGCGCCGTGGCCGCGGAAGGAGAAGGTGACGACGGCGCCGTGGCGCGCGAGGGCGCGCGCGATCCGGCGCACGTGCGGGCGGCCGACGTCGCCGGTGAAGCCGTGCGCCACCACGAACACGAGGTGACCGGCGGCGGGCCGGGAGGTGCCGGGGGCGCCGACGGCCGCCGGTTCGTACACGGCTTCGATCGGCACACCGTCGGCCGTGTGCAGGAACGTCCGCTTTCGGGCCGGTCCGCTCGCCCGGCTCGTCTCGGAGTGTGGACGAACGGTCGATGGTGGGGTGGATCGGGCCACATGACCTGCCGGACCTGAGCTCATGTGGGCTATTCTGCTGGGCAGAGGACTCGGGCAACGCAGCCCCCGGGTCCTTTTGTGCTTTCGGAAGCGTTGTATACGAAGCGGGAGACCGCGGGTGTACGGGCCGTTCGATCGCATGAGTGGCAACACAGCGGCCCCGGCCGCCGCGGTTTCCCAGGGCGCGGGAGCCGCACCGTACGAAGCAGGGCCGCAAACTCCCCCACGGCGAAAGCGTGGGCGGTACCCCCATCGCAGGGACCGAGGAGGAACCAGACGTTATGGGCGAGCGAACCGTGCACGAACGTATGACGACGACCCGGGCAGGTGGGGCGCGATGAGCTCTCTGCTGCTCCTCACCAACGCCCTCCAGCCGTCGACGGAGGTGCTGCCCGCTCTCGGCCTGCTGCTGCACAACGTGCGGGTGGCCCCGGCGGAGGGGCCGGCCCTCGTCGACACCCCGGGTGCCGACGTCATCCTGATCGACGGCCGCCGCGACCTCCCGCAGGTCCGCAGCCTGTGCCAGCTGCTGCGCTCGACCGGGCCCGGCTGTCCGCTGGTCCTCGTCGTGACCGAGGGCGGCCTCGCCGCCGTCACCGCCGACTGGGGCATCGACGACGTCCTCCTCGACACGGCCGGACCGGCCGAGGTGGAGGCGCGGCTGCGGCTCGCCATGGGCCGCCAGCAGATCGTGGCCGACGACTCGCCGATGGAGATCCGCAACGGCGACCTGTCGGTGGACGAGGCGACGTACTCCGCCAAGCTCAAGGGCCGGGTCCTCGACCTGACCTTCAAGGAGTTCGAGCTGCTGAAGTACCTCGCCCAGCACCCGGGCCGGGTCTTCACCCGCGCCCAGCTGCTCCAGGAGGTCTGGGGCTACGACTACTTCGGCGGCACCCGGACGGTCGACGTGCACGTACGGCGGCTGCGGGCCAAGCTCGGCCCGGAGCACGAGTCGCTGATCGGCACCGTCCGCAACGTCGGCTACCGGTTCGTCACCCCCGAGAAGGTGGAGCGCGCCGCGGAAGAGGCCAAGGCGAAGGCCGAGCGCGCGAGAGACAACACGAACAAGACGGACAAGGCGGACAGCCTGTCCGCTTCCGTCGCCACCGACGCCTGATCCGCGGACCGGCCCGCATATCGGACACCGCGGGCCGTACCCCGCACGGGTGTGGCCAAGGCGCAAGACGCCCTGCCCAGAGCGGGTCTCTCCGCGTAGACTCCGCGCGTGGCCAAGGTGACTCGGGACGATGTGGCGCGGCTGGCGGGAACTTCCACCGCCGTCGTCAGCTACGTCATCAACAACGGACCCCGGCCGGTCGCCCCGGCCACGCGCGAGCGCGTCCTCGCCGCGATCAAGGAACTGGGGTACCGGCCCGACCGGGTCGCCCAGGCCATGGCCTCCCGCCGCACCGACCTCATAGGCCTGATCATCCCCGACGCCCGCCAGCCCTTCTTCGGGGAGATGGCGCACGCCGTCGAACAGGCCGCCTCCGAGCGCGGCAAGATGGTCCTCGTCGGCAACACCGACTACGTCGGCGAGCGCGAGGTCCACTACCTGCGGGCCTTCCTCGGCATGCGGGTCTCCGGCCTGATCCTCGTCTCGCACGCGCTGAACGACCTCGCCGCCGCCGAGATCGAGGCCTGGGACGCGCGGATCGTGCTGCTGCACGAGCGCCCCGAGTCCATCGACGACGTCGCCGTCGTCACCGACGACCTGGGCGGCGCCCAGCTCGCCGTACGCCACCTCCTGGAGCACGGCTACGAGTACGTCGCCTGCATGGGCGGCACCGCCGAGACCCCCGCCGTCGGCGACCCCGTCTCCGACCACGTCGAGGGCTGGCGCCGCGCCATGGACGAGGCCGGCATCCCCACCGAGGGCCGGCTCTTCGAGGCGCCGTACAACCGCTACGACGCCTACCGGGTGGGCCTGGAGGTGCTGTCCGGGCCGGACCGGCCCCCGGCGATCTTCTGCTCCACCGACGACCAGGCCATCGGCCTGCTGCGCGCCGCCCGCGAGCTGCGCATCGACGTCCCCGGTGAACTGGCGGTGGCCGGCTTCGACGACATCAAGGAAGCGGCCCTCGCCGACCCGCCCCTGACCACGGTCGCCTCGGACCGCTCGGCGATGGCGCGGGCCGCGGTGGACCTCGTCCTGGACGACGGGGTGCGGGTGACCGGCTCCCGGCGGGAGCGGCTGAAGGTGTTCCCGTCCCGGCTGGTGACACGGCGGTCCTGCGGCTGCGAGTGACCCCTCACGGGATCCTCGCGGCGTCCCTCTCGCGGCGCCCCCCTTCCCCGGCGCGGGTCACCACCGGGTGACGAGCGGCGTGCCCGGTCGGTGCCGCCGCCAGGCTTCGTCGAGGCGGCCCAGCCGGGCGGGGGCGGCGATACCGCGCACGGTGGCGATCCGCCCGTCGGCGAGGTCGAACGTGACGGTGCCGACGACCCGGTCCCCGAGCACGGCGACGAGGGCCGGAGCGCCGTTGACGCGCGCGTGGTGGAAGGCGGGCGGCTCCGGCCCTTATATCGGGCATACGAGGTTCTGCCGGGCTTCTCAGGCGGCACTCAGGTGGCTCTCATGGTCGGGCGCGAAGCTCATGGACATGACCGAGAGCAACGTGAACCCCGAGTGGCCGCCCCCGCCGGCGTACCCGCCGCAGCAGCCCACCGCGCTCCTCAGGGAGCCCGTGTCCCGGCGGCGCACCAGGAAGAGCGGGCCCGTGGCCCTGCTCACCGCCGTCGCGATCACGGCCGCCGCGGTCGGCGGCGGCACGGCGTACGGCATCCAGGAGCTGACCGGCGGCACCTCCTCCGTCGCGGCCGGCGCCACCGGCGCCGACGCGGTCCCGGTCAGCCAGAAGGGCACGGTCGCCGGCGTCGCCAAGGCGGTCAGCCCGAGCATCGTCGAGATCAGCGCCACCTCCGGCGCCGGGTCGTCCACCGGCTCCGGCGTGATCATCACCGGCGACGGCGAGATCGTCACCAACAACCACGTCGTCTCCGGCGCCTCGCGGATCACCGTGCGGACCAGCGACGGCGAGGAGTACACCGCCCGGATCGTCGGCACCGACAGCGGCAAGGACCTCGCCCTCATCCAGGTGGAGAACGCCTCCGGGCTGAAGGCCGCCACCCTCGGCGACTCCTCCCGGGTGCGGGTCGGCGACCAGGTCGTCGCCATCGGCTCCCCCGAGGGCCTGACCGGCACGGTGACCAGCGGCATCGTCTCCGCCCTCGACCGTGACGTCACCGTCCCCACCGAGGAGGGGCAGCAACAGCAGCAGCCCGGCGGCGGCTGGCCGTTCGAGTTCGGCGGCCGCGAGTTCAACGGTGACACCGGATCGTCCACCACGACGTACAAGGCCATCCAGACCGACGCGTCCCTCAACCCCGGCAACTCCGGCGGCGCGCTGATCGACATGAACGGCGCCGTCATCGGCATTAACTCGGCGATGTACTCCGCGAGCGGTTCCTCCTCCTCCGACGCCGGCAGCGTCGGCCTCGGCTTCGCCATCCCGGTCGACACCGTCAAGGCCGACCTGGCGAAACTGCGGGCCGGAGCCACCGGCTGAGCGGACATGCGAGGCTGAGAACGACAGCCCCCGCCCGCCGCACCCCACCCGAGGAACGAGCCATGAGCCCCGCCGAAGGCGACCGTGCCCCCCAGCGCATCCTGATCGTCGACGACGAGCCCGCGGTACGCGAAGCGCTCCAGCGCAGCCTGGCCTTCGAGGGATACGACACCGAGGTCGCCGTCGACGGCGCGGACGCCCTGGACAAGGCGACCGCGTACCGGCCCGACCTCGTCGTCCTCGACATCCAGATGCCGCGCATGGACGGGCTGACCGCGGCGCGGCGGATCCGGGGCGCCGGGGACACCACGCCGATCCTCATGCTCACCGCCCGCGACACGGTCGGCGACCGGGTGACGGGGCTGGACGCCGGGGCGGACGACTATCTGGTCAAGCCGTTCGAACTCGACGAGCTCTTCGCCCGTATCCGGGCCCTGCTGCGGCGCAGCTCCTACGCGGCGGCGGTCGCGGGCGCCACGGCCGGCGACGGCGACGTGCTGGCCTTCGCCGACCTGCGCATGGACCTCGCGACCCGCGAGGTCACCCGCGGCGGACGGGCGGTGGAGCTGACCCGGACCGAGTTCACCCTGCTGGAGATGTTCATGGCGCACCCGCGCCAGGTCCTCACCCGCGAGCAGATCCTCAAGGCGGTCTGGGGCTTCGACTTCGAACCGTCGTCGAACTCCCTGGACGTGTACGTCATGTACCTGCGCCGCAAGACGGAGGCCGGGGGCGAGCCGCGGCTCGTGCACACCGTGCGCGGCGTCGGGTACGTCCTGCGCCAGGGCGGCGGCGAGTGAACGGGGCGGACAGCGAGTGATCAGGACGGGCAGCGAGTGAACGAGGCAGGCACGCGGTGAACAAGGCAGTACGCCGCCTGCGCGGCCTGCCGATCCGGTCCCGGCTGGCGCTGCTGGTCGCGGCGGCGGTGGCGTTCGCGGTCGCGGCGGTCTCGGTGACCTGCTGGTTCCTCGTGCGCGAGCGGCTGTACGGCCAGCTCGACGAGCAGCTGCGCAGCGAACAGGTCTCCACCGGGCTGCTCCAGCTGATGCTGGACAACTGCCGGCAGGCCGAGCCCCGGCAACTCCCGCTGCCCCCCACCTCCCCCATCGTCACGATCCTCTACTCCGACGGCACCACCTGCGCCAACCCCGGCATCGAGGGCGTCCCCGTGCAGGACGCCGACCTGGCCGTCGCCGACGGCGAGGCGGAGACGGCCCTGCACTCCGGCAGGACCACCGACGGCACGGCCGTCCGCGTCTACACCCGCCCCGTCGTCGACCGCGGCACCGGCGCGGTCCAGCCGGGGATCGCCGTCTCCGTGGCCAAGCCGCTCGGGGACGTCACGAAACCGCTGTCCTCGCTGGCCTGGGTGCTGCTCGCGGTCTCCGGCATCGGAGTGGTGGGCGCGGGCGCCGCGGGCCTCGCCGTGGCGCGGGCCGGTCTGCGCCCGGTCGACCGGCTGACGGAGGCCGTGGAACACGTGGCCCGCACGGAGGACCTGGCCATCCGCATCCCCGTCGAGGACGCGGACGACGACGAGATCGCCCGGCTCTCCCGCTCCTTCAACTCGATGACGTCCGCGCTGGCCAGCTCCCGCGACCTCCAGCAGCAGCTGATCGCGGACGCCGGCCACGAACTGCGCACCCCGCTCACCTCGCTGCGCACCAACATCGAACTCCTCACCCGCAGCGAGGAGACCGGCCGCCCGATCCCGGAGGCCGACCGCAAGGCGCTGCTCGCCTCGGTCAAGGCGCAGATGACGGAGCTGGCGGCGCTGATCGGCGACCTCCAGGAACTGTCCCGCCCGGACACCGGCCAGCACGGCGGCGGCACCCCGGTGGTCCCGTTCCACGAGGCGGTGGAGTCGGCCCTGCGCCGGGCCCGGCTGCGCGGCCCGGAGCTGACGATCACGGCGGACGTGCGGCCGTGGTACGTGCGGGCGGAGCCCCCCGCGCTGGAGCGGGCGGTGGTCAACGTCCTCGACAACGCGGTGAAGTTCAGTCCCGGGGGCGGCCGGATCGACGTACGCCTCGCCGGCGGCGTCCTCACCGTCCGCGACCACGGCCCCGGCATCCCCGCCGACGAACTCCCGCACGTCTTCGACCGCTTCTGGCGCAGCCCGAGCGCGCGGGCCCTGCCGGGTTCCGGCCTCGGCCTGTCGATCGTGGCCCGCACGGTCCAGCAGGCGGGCGGCGAGGTCGCCCTGACCCCGGCGGAGGACGGCGGCACGCTGGTGACGATCCGCCTGCCGGGAGCACCGACGCCGCCCCCGGAGGACCTGCCGTCCGTCTGAGGAAGTCCCCTCAGCCCTTGACGCCCGCCAGGAACGCCGCCCACGGCTCCTCACCGAACACGAGCACCGGGCCGGCCGAAAGCTTGCTGTCGCGGACGGGGATCATGCCGGGGCAGTTGTCGGCGACCTCGACGCAGTCGTTGGCTCCCCCTTCGCTGAAGGACGACTTGCGCCACGCGGCGGCGCTGAGGTCAGGGGCTGGGCTCACGGTCTGCCTCTCCTTCACCCTTTGACGCCCGCCAGGAACGCCGCCCACGACTCCTCACCGAACACGAGCACCGGGCCGGCCGAGAGCTTGCTGTCGCGGACGGGGATCATGCCGGGGCAGTTGTCGGCGACCTCGACGCAGTTGTTGGCTCCCCCGTCGCTGTAGGACGACTTGCGCCACACTGCGGTGGTGAGATCGGGAGTGTTCGTCATGATCGTTGCTCCTCCAGTACGCCCCTGATGAACGCGAGCGAGTCCGACGGGGACAACGCCAGGTCGCGGAGCCGATCGTAGGACGATCGCTCTCGGAGAACCTCGTCTGCATCCTCGATCAGCCGGCCGCTGCTGTTGCCTTCCGTGTAGGCAACAGCGCTTCCGTCCTTCTGCCAGAGCAGCGTCAGCGATCCGTTCATATGGTGGTGCGCTCCCGAAGTGAACGGCAGTACCTGAAGCGCCACATTGGGCCAGAGTGCGGCGGCCTCGAGGTGCAGCAGCTGGGCCTCCCAGGTCTTGCCCCGGGCAGCGGGGCGTCGCAGCGCGAACTCGTCCACGATCACACGTACTTCAGGTTCCGGCTTCTGCCTCAGCAGGTACTGGCGGCCGAGCCGTGCGGCCACCTGCTCCTCGACGGCCTCGTCACCGTCCGCCGTTGTCTGGGCGCCAGACAACACCTCCCGAGCGAAGTCCTCGGTCTGCAGAAGCCCTGGGACTCCGAGCGAGAACACCCACATGATCCGCGCCGTCGCCTCCAAGGCCATGTACTCCTTGTACTGGTCCTTGAACGCATCCAGCCGAGCCGCCTTCCAGTGGCTCAACAGCAGGTCTCCGGTGCCGTAGTAGCCGTCCAGGTCCTCCATGACCGTCACCTTGGACAGCCGCTCACCCGACTCCAGGCGGCTCAGATAGCTCTTCTCGTACCCGGTCTCGTCGGCCAGCTGCCCCAGTGACTTCCCCGCCTTCTCCCGCAGGACCCGGAGCGTCTGCCCGAGCATCGCCCGCCCGGAAACCGGCTGAGCGTCAACCCTCTCGCCCACGTCACCCCTCCCCGTTGCCTGGGCGCCAGGCAACACCGAACCTCTTCCGCAGCGTACGCGCCATCAGTGACCATCGGGACACGAACGGTGATCGCCGCTCGTCAACGACCCCGTCAGGCCCCGGAAGGGCACCTCCATGCCACTGCGCCTCCGCCTGCGCCTCGCCGCGCTGTGCGAGACCGTCCTGCTCGCCCTCGTACGGCTCCTGCTGCCCGCCGGGGGACGCCACCGCTCCACGGCGTCCCCGCCGGCACCGGCCCCGGAGCACTCCCCGCCCCGCGCCACGGAGCCCGTCTGGCTCGACACCCCGCTCGTACGCCCCTACCTGCTCGCCCCCGAAGGACTCGCCGTGGAGGTGTCCGCATGAGGCTGCTCCCCTGGACGGGCGCCGACGGCAAGCCCTGCTACCTCAGCAGCGACGACCCGCACAGCCCGCTCTCACGGCTCGCGGACGACATCGAGGCCGCCCAGCTCCGCTCCGCGGAGCAGGTACTCGCGGGTGCCGGAGCCGTCCTCGCCGACGCCGGGGCCGGTGAGCGGGCCGTGCGGTTCGCGCTCACCCGGGCCGTCGAGTCGCTGGAGGAGGTGCTCCGGGTCGCGGTCAGCCGAGGTGCCCGGGCCGGGGCGACGCCTCGTCCGGACTGACTGCCACGAAGACCGCGTCCCGCGGGGACGTGCCCACCGCGATGGCCTCCGCGGGGTCCCAGCCCACCACCCGGTAGGCCCGGACGGAGGTGGGGGGGCTGCCCGGCTCCCCGTCGCCCGGGGTGTCGTCGCAGGGCGGCAGGACCGCGGTGCCGATGCGTTCGGCCGCCTCGAAGCCGACGCCCGACCGGTCCAGGTACGTCCGCCCCTCGTACCGCACCAGGTAGGCGCAGGAGGCCGCCGCGTCGCCCCCGCCCTCCCCCGCCGCGCATCCGGTCAGCGCGAGCAGCAGCACCGTCAGTCCTCGTACGGCCTTCATCCGGGCCTTCATGCGGGCCCCCTCTCGTCACCCACTCCGACGCCGGGCCCCCCGGGTTCGTTCGGACGCGCGGCAACCCTTCCGCCGCCCGCGGCGACTACCCGTCGACCATCCCCTCGCACGGAACGGAACCCGCATGAGTGAGACGACCCGTGGAAAGCCCCGGCACCGCAGGCGCAGCACGACGGCGCTCGCCGTCGGTGTCCCCCTCGCCCTGACCGCCGCGGGTGTGCTCCTCGTCGGCGCGGACGCGCAGCGCGAGGCGGCCGCGGCCGAGGCGCCGGCGTGGGCGACGGCCACCGCCGACGGCTTCGCCTCCGTGAACTCCTTGGGGCAGAACGGCACGTACGGCGGGCGGGGCGGACCGGTCGTCACCGTGAGGACGCTCGCGGACCTGGAGAAGTACGCGACCGCCGAGGGGCCGTACGTCATCGTCGTCGCGGGGACGATCACCATGTCCCCGGCCGGCAAGGAGATCAAGGTCCGGTCCGACAAGACCATCGTCGGCTCCGGCACCTCGGGGCACATCGTCGGCGGCGGCTTCTTCCTCGGCTCCGGCGTCCACAACGTGATCATCCGCAACCTGACGATCCGGGACGCGTACCAGGGCGTCTGGAACGACAAGGAGCACGACTACGACGCGATCCAGCTGGACGGCGCCCACCACGTCTGGATCGACCACAACGACCTGCGGCACATGGCGGACGGGCTCATCGACGTCCGCAAGGACAGCACGAACGTCACGGTGTCGTGGAACAGGCTGAGCGACAACAACAAGACCTTCGGCATCGGCTGGACCGAGAACGTCAGGACCGACATCACGATCCACCACAACTGGATCCGCGAGACCGAGCAGCGCAACCCGTCCACGGACAACGCCGCCCACGCGCACCTCTACAACAACTTCCTGGAGGACACCCCGGGCACCGCCATCACCTCCTCCTACGGCAACTACTCGCGCGGGAAGACGAAGATGGTCCTGGAGAACTCCTACTTCCAGGGCGTCAACAACCCCGTCATCAAGGACGCCACGGCGTCGGTCGTCCAGCGCGGCAACGTCTTCCCCGGCACCAGCGGACGCAACGAGAGCGGCGGCACGGCCTTCGACCCGAAGGCGTACTACGACTACACCCTCGACAAGGCGGCCGACGTCCCCGCGCTGCTCAAGTCGGCCGCGGGCCCGCGCGGTTCCATCGGGACCACGCCGGCCGCCATCACCGCCGCCGCGACCACCCTCACCGTCGCCAAGGACGGCTCCGGCCAGTACTCCACCGTCCAGGCGGCCGTGAACGCCGTGCCCGCGAACAACCCCGCACGGGTGGTCATCGCGGTCAGGCCGGGCACCTACCGCGAGACGGTGAAGGTCCCCTCGAACAAGCCGCACGTCACCATCCAGGGCACGGGCGCCGGCCGCAGGGACACGGTGATCGTGTACAACAACGCGTCCGGCACACCCAAGCCGGGCGGCGGCACCTACGGCACCGGGGGCAGCGCCACCGTCGCCGTCGAGGCGGACGACTTCCAGGCCCGCAACCTGACCGTCGCCAACGACTTCGACGAGAAGGCCAACCAGCACCTCTCCGGCCACCAGGCCGTCGCCCTGCGCACCGCCGCCGACAAGGTGTTCCTCGACGGCGTCATCGTGGAGGGCGACCAGGACACGCTGCTCCTCGACACCGCCGCCAAGGACAGGCTGGGCCGGGTCTACATGACCAACTCCTACGTCACCGGCAACGTCGACTTCGTCTTCGGCCGCGCCACCGCCGTGATCGACCGGTCCGTCATCACCCTGAAGAAGCGCTGGGACGGCACCTCCGCCGGTTACGTCACCGCCCCGAGCACCGCCGCGAACCGCAAGGGCATCCTGATCGCCAACTCGGCGATCACCGGTGACGTGTCCGACCGTTCCTTCTACCTCGGCCGGCCCTGGCACGCGGGCGGCGACGCCACCCTCGACCCGCAGACCACGGTCCGCAACACCACCCTGAGCGCCGCGATCCGCACCGCCCCGTGGACCGACATGAGCGGCTTCTCCTGGAAGGACGACCGCTTCGCGGAGTACCGGAACACGGGCCCGGGCGCGGGCGCGGCGAGCTCCAGCCGCCCCCACCTGACCGACTCCCAGGCGGCGGACCAGGAGGTCGCGGACTGGCTCGGCGGCTGGACGCCCACCGCCTCCTGAGCGGGCGCGGCAGGCGGGCCGTAGGCTGTGGATCATGCCGGACGACTCCCCTCTCCTACAGAGTCTGCGGACGGCAGTCGCCGCCGCCCCCGCCGACGTACCGCTGCGGCTGCACCTGGCCGAACTCCTGCTGGACGCCGGACGGTCGCAGGACGCGGTCGCCGAGGTGGCCGTGGCCCTGCAGCACGCGCCGGGCGACGCCCGGGCCCGGGACCTGATGGCCCGTGCCATGGGCGTGCCCGGCCAACCGCCCGCGCCCCGCCCGGGCTTCGACTGGAAGGCCGCCGAGCAGCAGGTCGGTGACGTCGTGCCGCCGCGGTTCGTCGAGGCGCCGGCGCGGGCGGACGGGCAGGACGATCCGGGCGGCGCCGACGCCTTCGACGTCGAGCGGCCCGGCACGGTGCGGCTGGCCGACGTGGGCGGCATGCAGGACGTCAAGGACCGGCTGGAGGCGGCGTTCCTCGCGCCGCTGCGCAACCCCGAGCTGCGCAAGCTGTACGGCAAGAGCCTGCGCGGCGGGCTGCTGCTGTACGGGCCGCCCGGGTGCGGGAAGACCTTCATCGCGCGGGCCGTCGCCGGGGAGCTGGGCGCCGCGTTCCTGTCGGTGTCGGTGAACGACGTGCTGGACATGTGGATCGGCAACTCCGAGCGCAACATGCACGAGGTGTTCCAGACCGCCCGCCGCCAGGCCCCCTGCGTGGTGTTCCTGGACGAGCTGGACGCGCTCGGCGCCAAGCGCAGCCGCACCGCGCACAGCGGTATGCGCAACACGGTCAACCAGCTGCTCACCGAGCTGGACGGCATCGACGCGGCGGCCAACGAGGGCGTGTTCGTGCTGGCCGCCACCAACGTGCCCTGGGACGTGGACAACGCCCTGCGGCGCCCCGGCCGGCTGGACCGCACGATCCTCGTCCTGCCGCCCGACGGGCCGGCCCGCGAGGCGATCCTCCGGTACCACCTGCGGGACCGGCCCATCGAGAACGTCGACCTCGGCAAGCTGGTCAAGGTCACCGACGGCCTGTCGGGTGCCGACCTGGCCCACCTCTGCGAGGCCGCGGCCGAGCGGGCGCTGCTCGACTCGGCGCGCACCGGGACCGTCCGTCTGATCGGCATGAAGGACCTGCTGGCCGCGGCGAAGGACGTGGTGCCGTCCGCCGAGCCGTGGTTCGCCTCCGCGCGCAACGTGGCGATGTTCGCCAACGAGGGCGGGATGTACGACGACCTGGTGGCGTACCTGAAGAAGAGGCGCAAGCTGTGAGCACCGCCCAGCACCCCGCCGTGGAGCGGGCCGACCTGCTCATCGACCTGGGACGGAACGGCGAGGCGCGCGAGCTGCTGGCCGAGCGGCTCGCCGAGGATCCCGAGGACATCCGGGCCTGGGCCAAGCTGGCCCGCAGCCACCTGGTCGGGGACGAGCAGGACGGGGCCGCCGCGCTGGAGGCGACCCGGCGGGCGCTGGCACTCGACTCCTCGGACGTCGGGGCGATCGTCATGCACGCGCACGCCCTGCGCGCCGCAGGCCGCTTCCTGGAGACCGAGGACGTCCTGCGCGAGGCGATCCGCCTCGACCCCGGGAACTGGCGCGCCCTCGCGCTGCTCGCCAACTGGCTGTGGCGCATCCGGGCCATCCGCTCCGGGCGGGCCAACGGCGGCCGGGTCAGGCGCGAGGACCAGGCCGCCGCCCTGCGGGAGGCGGCCGAACTCGCCGAGCAGGCCATCCGGCTGGCCCCGGAGGAGGTGTACCCCTACGAGGTCGCCTGGCTGATCGCCGACATGGCGGGCGACCGGGCCACCGCCGACCGGATGGACGAGGCCGTCCTCCGGCTCGACCCGCAGCACCCGGAGGCCCTGGCCCGGCGGACGCGGAAGGCCGCGTCCGCGCCCGGCGTGCCCGCCGCCCGGGCCGCCACCCTGTACGCCGACGCGCTCGCCGCCGCCCCGGACTCCGCGCCGATGCGGCAGGGCCTGGACGAGGCGTCCTACCGGCTGCTGCGCGGCATCCGCTGGCTCGCCCTGCTCTGCCTCGCCCTCGCCGGCGTGGGCATCGACCTGTTCGCCACGCACGGCGAGACCCGGCGGGAGCTGCCGCTGCCGCTCGGCCAGCGGCTCTGGGACCTGGTGCCGATGGCGGTGGTGTGGGCCCTGGGCGCGCTGCTGCGGTACCGCCGGCTGCGCGCCGGGGTCCGGGTCAATCTGCGCTCGCTGGTCCGCCGCCGCGTCTGGGCCCGGATCGTCCTCGCCCAGGCGGCGTGGGCGATGCTGTGCGCCCTGCTCGTCGTCGAAGTCCCCTGGACCGGACGCGCGGTCCCCCAGGCGCTCTTCTGGGCGGGGCTGCTGCCGACCCTGGCGACGATGTGGTTCGACCGCAGGAGGACCGGCTGAGCCGGAACGCCCGGGACGGACGGTCCGGGGAACGAGCGAGGGGAACGCACGGGTGCGTTCCCCTCGTCCGTGGCTCAGCCCGGCGTCACTTCACGATGGTGATCCGGTCCGCCTTCGGCGGCGCGAGGGGGCTGCCCGCCGAGGAGTTGGCCGTCAGGTACTTCTCCAGGGCGGTCAGGTCGTCCGCGCCGACCAGGTCGTTGGTGCCCTGGCCCAGCGTCGGGAAGCCGTCCCCGCCGCCCGCGAGGAAGCTGTTCGACGCGACCCGGTACACCGCCGACGGGTCGACGGGCGCGCCGTTCAGCCTGATGGAGCCGGTGACGACCCGGTCGGCGCCCGTCTTCGTCAGGTCCAGCGTGTAGGTCAGGCCCGCGGAGACCTGGAGTATCTTCGGGGCCGCCGTGTTCGCGCCGCTGACCTGCTCCTTCAGGACCTGGATCAGCTGGGCGCCGGTGATGTCCTGGAGGTTGACGGTGTTGGCGAACGGCTGGACCGTGAAGCCCTCGGCGTAGGTGACGACACCGTCGCCCTCGGCGCCCTTGGCCGCGTACGTCAGCGGGGCCCGGATGCCGCCCGGGTTCATCAGCGCGAGGTCGGTCTCCGGGTCCAGCTCCTTGCCGTAGGCGAGCTGGGCGTCGGCGACGAGGTCGCCGAGCGGGGACTCGGTGCCGGTGTTGCCGATGTCACCGGAGATCCAGCCGATGGGGCGGTTGCCGATGGGCGCGGCGAGCGTGTTCCACTTGCCGATCAGCTCGGTCATGTCGGGCGCCTTGGGGACGTCCCGGGTGACGACGTGGTTGGCGGAGCCGACCGCCGTGCGGACGATGTCACCGGTCCACCGGTCGTACGTCAGGGTGGTGTCGGTGTAGAGGCGGCCGAAGGACGCGGCCGAGGTCACCATGCGCGGCTTGCCCGCCGGGTCGTCGATCGTGCACACGTACGGCGCGTGGGTGTGGCCCGTGACCAGGGCGTCCACCTGCGGGGTGACGTTCTTGGCGATGTCGACGATGGGCCCGGAGATGCCGTCGCCCGCGCCCGGCGCGTCACAGTCGTAGTTGTACGCGGTGCCGGACGGGAAGCCGCCCTCGTGGATGAGCGCGACGATCGACTTCACGCCCTGGCGCTGGAGCACCTCGGCGTACTTGTTGATGGT
Organism: Streptomyces glaucescens; assembly: GCF_000761215.1. Taxonomy (GTDB): domain Bacteria; phylum Actinomycetota; class Actinomycetes; order Streptomycetales; family Streptomycetaceae; genus Streptomyces; species Streptomyces glaucescens_B. The sequence continues at coordinate 3,639,709 of NZ_CP009438.1, forward strand.
CTCGACCTCGTCCTTGAAGGAGAGGCCCTTGACGCCCTCCGCGGAGACGATGTCCGGGGTGCCCTCCAGGGTCACACCGATGAAGCCGACCTTGACGTCCTTCTTCTTCCACACCCAGTAGGGCTTGAGGATCGGCTTGCCGGTCTTCTCGTCGAGGACGTTCGCCGCGAGGTACGGGAAGTCGGCGCCCTCGAACTCCTGGCCGCCGTAGCAGCCGGCCGTGGGGTGGCAGCCGCCCCTCTGGAGGCGGGCCAGCTCCCGGGCGCCCTCGTCGAACTCGTGGTTGCCGACGCTCGTGACGTCCAGCTCCAGGCCGTTCAGTGCCTCGATGGTGGGCTCGTCGTGGAACAGGCCGGACAGCAGCGGGGAGGCGCCGACCATGTCGCCGCCGGCCGCCGTGATGGAGTACGCGTTGCCCGCGCGCGCCTGGCGCAGGTGGGTGGCCAGGTACTCGACACCGCCCGCGTCGACGGTCTTCGTGGTGCCGTCGGGCTGGAGTTCGGTGACCCGGCCGGAGGAGCCGGCCGGCGGTTCGAGGTTGCCGTGCAGGTCGTTGAAGGACAGCAGCTGCACGTCCTGGTAGCGGCCCGGCCAGTGCTTCCCGGTCTTCTCGTCGGCGCTGGCCGTCGACGGCAGCGCGGCGGCGAGCGCCCCGGCGGTGGCGAGAGCGGCAGCGGCGGCGAGCAGCCGGGTGGTACGGCGTCTGCGGCGGTCGTGCGGCGGAGTGGTGGCTGGCATGCGCCCCCCTGTGGTTCATTTCCGGCTGTCATCCGGCGGTCAGGTGGTCCCGGCGCAGCCTAGATTCAACGCGCGTAGCGCGACAGGGGGTTCATGGTTACATCCTGGTTTCCCTTTGGCGCCGATTCCGGTGCCCGGCCCTTTACCCTCGTAGGCATGACCAGCGACGACTTGGCACGGCCCGACTCCGTACGCGCCATCGAGACCCGTGCGGCGCTCTCCCCGGACCAGATCGAGGCGGTCCTCGCCCTGCTCGCGGAGGCCGTCCGGGTCGACGGCCAGCAGGCGGTGTCCGAGCAGGGGCGGCTCCAGCTGCGCGGCGGGGAGCGCGAGGGCGTCTCCCACCTGCTGCTCACCTGCGGAGGGGAACTCGTCGGCTACGCGCAGCTGGAGGACACCGACCCGGTGGAGGCCCCGGCCGCCGAGTTGGTCGTGCACCCCTCGCACCGCGGCCACGGCCACGGCCGCGCGCTCGGTTCGGCGCTGCTGGCCGCCTCCGGCAAGCGACTGCGGGTGTGGGCGCACGGCGGCCACGCGGCCGCCCGGCACCTGGCACAGGTGCTGGGGCTGACCCTGTTCCGCGAACTGCGGCAGATGCGGCGTCCCCTGACGGGTCCGGAGCTGCCCGAGCCGGTGCTGCCGCCCGGGGTGCGCGTGCGCGCCTTCGAACCGGGCCGGGACGACGCGGCCTGGCTGGCCGTCAACGCCGCCGCGTTCGCCCACCACCCCGAGCAGGGCTCGCTCACCCAGCGGGACCTGGACGACCGCAAGGCCGAGCCGTGGTTCGACCCGGCGGGCTTCTTCCTGGCGGAACGGGACGGCGAGCTGGTCGGCTTCCACTGGACGAAGACGCACGCCGAGGAACGGCTCGGCGAGGTGTACGTCGTGGGCGTGGCGCCGGGCGCGCAGGGCGGCGGCCTCGGCAAGGCCCTCACCCTGATCGGCCTGCGGCACCTGGCCGGGCGGGGGCTGCCGACGGCGATGCTGTACGTCGACGCGGACAACAAGGCGGCGGTGGCGGTCTACGAGGGTCTCGGCTTCAGCACGTACGAGACGGACCTCATGTACCGCACCGAGACGTGACCCTCCGGACCGGGACGTGACCTTCCGGATCGGGACGTGACCCTCCGGACCGGGACGTGATCCTCACCCGGCCACGGGCCCGAGGGGCGGCGATCTTGACGCCGCCCCTCTTTTACACCACCCTTTCACTACTCAATTAGTGAAAGGGTGGTTTCCGAGTGGTCGCCTACCGCATCGACCGGCGCAGCGGAGTCGCCACCTACCTCCAGATCGTCCAGCAGACCAAGCAGGCCCTGCGCCTCGGCCTGCTGCGGCCGGGCGACCGGCTTCCCACGGCCCGCGAGGTCGTCGCGGCCACCGCGGTCAACCCGAACACCGTCCTCAAGGCCTACCGCGAGCTGGAACGCGAAGGCCTGGTCGAGGCCCGCCGCGGGCTCGGCACCTTCGTCCGCCGCACCCTGGGCGCCGCGCCCGCCGACTCACCCCTGCGCACCGAGCTGGAGCAGTGGGCGGAACGGGCCCGCGCCGCCGGACTCGAACGGGACGACGTGGCCGCGCTCTTCACTTCCGTACTGGACAAGCACTTCGAGGGGAACCAGGAATGACCCACACCGCTCTCGAGGCGGCCGGGCTGGCCAAGGTCTTCGGCCGGCGCGGACGCCGGCCGGCGCTGGACGGCTGCGCCTTCCGGCTGCCCGCCGGACGGGTGTGCGCCGTCGTCGGCCCCAACGGCGCGGGCAAGTCGACCCTGCTCGCCCTCGCGGCCGGCCTGCTCGCCCCCACCGAAGGCACCCTCCGGGTGCTGGGCGCCCACCCGTCCGAGGTCCGCGACCGCCTGGCGTACGTCGCCCAGGACAAGCCCCTGCACCCCCGGCTCACCGTCGCCGACACGCTCCGCCTCGGCGCGGAACTGAACCCCGGCCGCTGGAACCCGGCTGCCGCCGCCCGGATCGTCGCCGAGGGCGGCCTGGACCCCCGCGCCCGGATCCGCACGCTCTCCGGCGGCCAGCGCACCCGGGTCGCGCTCGCCCTCGCCCTCGGCAAACGGCCCGAAGTGCTGCTCCTCGACGAGCCGATGGCCGACCTGGACCCGCTGGCCAGGCACCAGCTGATGGGCACCCTGATGGCGGACGCCGCCGAACACGGCACCACGATCGTCATGTCCTCACACGTGGTGGCGGAGCTGGAGGGCTCCTGCGACTTCCTGCTGCTCGTCGGCGGCGGCCGGGTCCGTCTCTCCGGCCCGCTCGACGACCTGCTCGCCGCGCACACCCTGGTCACCGGCCCGGCCGGCGGCGACCTCACGCCGCACACCGTCGTCGAATCCCGCTCGGCCGGCCGCCAGCTCACCGCCCTGATCCGCCCCCGCGGCCCGGTCCCCGGCACCTGGCAGAGTGCCGAGCCCTCCCTGGAGGAGCTGGTCCTCGCCCATCTGCGCGCCCCCGAGGCCCCCGCGCTGCACCTGGACGCCCCCGTGGAGGCCGCCGTATGACCGCCGTGACCGCGACCGCCGCCCCCACCGCACCCCCCTCCCGGGGCCCGCGCGGTCTGACCTGGCTGATGCTCCGGCTGCACCGTTCGGCCCTGTGGTTCTGGCTGATGCTGCTCGCCACCGCCGCCGCGGCCCTGCTGTGGGCGTACGGGCCGGGCGCGGACGCCGCCCGGGACGAGTTCCGCCGGATGGAGTGCGGACCGACCGGCACCCCGAGCCTGTCCTGCGACTACGCGGGCCCCGCCTACCAGGACTACGACCTCGCCCTCGCCGTCGGCGCCGGACTGCTCTACCTCGCCCCGCTGCTCACCGCCGCCTGGGCGGGCGGCGCGCTGATCGGCCGCGAACTGGAGAGCGGCACCGCCCGGCTGGCCTGGACCCAGTCCGTCCCGCCGGCCCGCTGGCTCGCCGCCAAGCTCGCCGTACCCGCCGCGCTGATCGCCGCCGGCACCTCCGCCCTCACCGCGCTGCACCGGCTGGTGTGGGCCTCGGACGGCGAACTGCGGGAAGGCCGGCGGGAGTGGCACCACGACCCGGGCTACCTCGCCAACGGGCCGCTGGCCACCGCGCACACCCTGCTCGGACTCGCCGTCGGCGTCCTCACCGGCCTGCTCGTACGGCGCGCGCTGCCCGCGCTCGCCGCCGCCCTCGCCGCCCAGCTCGCCCTGCTGTGGGCGCTGACCTCGGTCCGGCCCCGCCTGTGGCCGGCCGAGACCGTCACCGGGACCGAGGGTCACCCCGGGGCCGACGGCATGATCGTCGAGGAGGGGGTCGTCACCGCCGGCGGCGAGCGGATCCCCGACCCGGCCTGCCTGGAGGACATCCGGTGCAGCGCCGGCCGCGAAATCACCGCCCTCTACCAGGACTACCACCCGGCCGGTCACTTCTGGCCCCTCCAGCTGGCCGAGACGGGCATCGTCCTCGCCCTCGGCGCCCTGGCCGTCCTGGCCGCGTTCCGTCTGCTGAGGCACCGCACCGGAACAGCGGCCTGACGGCACCGGACGCCCCGCCCGCCCGGCACCCCGCCCGCCCGGCACCCCGGCCGATCCGGTCCGGGTGCCGGGCCGCGTACGTCACCGGCCCGGACGAGGAACGTACGCGCCCCCTCCCAGGACCCCCCGGAGCCGCCGCCCGCTAGCCCACACGTCATGTCGCCGTAACCATCGATTCAGACACACTTGCGACGCTCGCCGAATGAAGCCCGCCGTGCCAGAGCCTTCGCCCCCGCCCGAGGGGAGCACGGGCAACGGGACCGCAGCCGCCGGCGCCGCGCTCCCGCCCGCCCCCTCCGACGCGCCTGTCTCCCTCGTGGCGCGGAAGAATGGCTCTATGAGCCAGCAGAACGCCCAGGCACCGGTCCCGCAGGTCCAGCACGCCCAGCCCTCCGTGGGCTCCATCGCCGCGCACCGCCCGCACACCGTGGCGGCGGCGGTCTCCGACCTGGAACCCGACATCGACGCCGACCTGGACTCCTACGAGGAGACCCACGGGGACGGCGGAGAGCTGCCCCAGGGCCGGTTCCTCGACCGGGAGCGCAGCTGGCTCGCCTTCAACGAACGCGTCCTGGAACTCGCCGAGGACCCCGAGACGCCGCTGCTGGAGCGGGCGAACTTCCTGGCGATCTTCGCCAGCAACCTGGACGAGTTCTTCATGGTCCGGGTGGCCGGCCTGAAGCGCCGGATCGCCACCGGGGTCGCCACCCGGTCCGCCTCCGGGCTCCAGCCGCGCGAGGTGCTGGAGATGATCTGGGCCCGCTCGCGCGAGCTGATGGCCCGGCACGCCGCCTGCTACCACGAGGACGTCGCCCCCGCCCTCGCGGAGGAGGGCATCCACCTGGTCCGCTGGAGCGAGCTGACCGAGAAGGAGCAGGCCCGCCTGTTCACCCTCTTCAAGCACCAGATCTTCCCGGTGCTCACCCCGCTCGCCGTGGACCCCGCGCACCCGTTCCCGTACATCTCCGGCCTGTCCCTGAACCTGGCCGTCGTCGTGCGCAACCCGGTCAGCGGCCACAAGCACTTCGCCCGCGTGAAGGTGCCCCCGCTGCTCTCCCGCTTCCTGGAGAGCAGCCCCGGCCGGTACGTCCCCATCGAGGACGTCATCGCCGCCCACCTCGAAGAGCTGTTCCCGGGCATGGAGGTGCTGGAGCACCACGCCTTCCGGCTCACCCGCAACGAGGACCTGGAGGTCGAGGAGGACGACGCGGAGAACCTGCTCCAGGCCCTGGAGAAGGAGCTGATGCGGCGCCGCTTCGGCCCGCCCGTACGCCTGGAGGTCGAGGAGTCCATCGACCGCGAGGTGCTGGACCTCCTGGTCCGCGAGCTGAAGATCTCCGAGGCGGAGGTCTACCCGCTGCCCGGCCCGCTGGACCTCACCGGCCTCTTCCGCATCCACGGCCTGGACCGGCCCGAGCTGAAGTACCCGAAGTTCATCGCCGGCACCCACCGCGACCTCGCCGAGGTGGAGTCCGCCTCCGCGCCCGACATCTTCGCCGCCCTGCGCCGGCGCGACGTCCTGCTGCACCACCCGTACGACTCGTTCTCCACGTCCGTGCAGGCCTTCCTGGAGCAGGCCGCGCAGGACCCGGACGTCCTCGCCATCAAGCAGACCCTGTACCGCACCTCCGGCGACTCCCCCATAGTCGACGCGCTCATCGACGCCGCCGAGTCCGGCAAGCAGGTCCTCGTCCTGGTCGAGATCAAGGCCCGCTTCGACGAGCACGCCAACATCAAGTGGGCGCGCAAGCTGGAGGAGGCCGGCTGCCACGTCGTCTACGGCCTCGTCGGCCTCAAGACCCACTGCAAGCTGTCACTCGTCGTCCGCCAGGAGGGCGAGACGCTCCGGCGCTACAGCCACGTCGGCACCGGCAACTACCACCCGAAGACCGCGCGGCTCTACGAGGACCTGGGACTGCTCACCGCCGACCCCCAGGTCGGCGCGGACCTCTCCGACCTCTTCAACCGCCTCTCCGGCTACTCCCGCCGCGAGACCTACCGGCGCCTGCTGGTCGCCCCCAAGTCGCTGCGGGACGGACTGGTCTCCCGCATCCACAAGGAGATCCAGCACCACCGCGCCGGACGCCCCGCCTACGTCCGCATCAAGGTCAACTCCATGGTGGACGAGGCCGTCATCGACGCCTGCTACCGGGCGTCCCAGGCGGGCGTGCCGGTCGACATCTGGGTGCGCGGCATCTGCGCCGTACGGCCGGGCGTGACGGGCCTGTCGGAGAACATCCGGGTCCGCTCGGTCCTCGGCCGGTTCCTCGAACACTCGCGGATCTTCGGCTTCGGCAACGGCGGCGAGCCCGAGGTGTGGATCGGCAGCGCGGACATGATGCACCGCAACCTCGACCGCCGGATAGAGGCCCTGGTGCGGGTCGTCGACCCCGCCCACCGGGCCGCCCTCAACCGGCTGCTGGAGACCGGCATGTCCGACTCCACCGCGTCCTGGCACCTGGGGCCCGACGGCGAATGGACCCGGCACGCGACGGACGGGGACGGCGGTCCCCTGCGGAACATCCAGGAGATGCTCATAGACGCCCGGAGGCGCCGGCGTGGCACAGCAACACCTTGAACCGACGAACCCGCTGGCCGGCCCGGTGCCGGGGAACGCGCTGGCAGGCTATCTGCGCGCGCAGGCCACCGAGTTCCTGCGCGCGCTGCGCCAGCACCGCGAGACCGGCACCGGGGACTCCCTGGACGCGGCCCGGGCCCTGCGCCGCTCGGCCCGCCGCATCAGCGGCAGCCTCCACACCTTCCGCCCCCTGCTGGATGCCGACTGGTCCGAGGCCATGCGCCCCGAACTCGCCTGGCTCTCCGGCACCCTAGCCCTGGAGCACGCCTGCGCGTCCCGCCTGGAACGCCTGCTGGGCGCCCTGCACCGGCTGTCGGGATCGTCGGCGTTCCCGGCCCACGTCGAGGTGGCCACGGCCGGCCGGGCAGTCGGCCCGGCACGGGCGGGCGCGGCCGGCACCGGCAGCGGGACCCGCGCCCCGGCGCCCCCGGAGCGCGGCAACCTGACCGTCGGCGCGGCGAAGGCGGGCGCCCTCCTCGACCGCCAGCTCACCCTGGCCCGCACCCGGGCCCACTCCACCGCCCTCCAGGCCCTCGGCTCCGCCCGCTTCCACGCGGTCGCCGACAAGGTCGCCTTACTGGCCAGCGAGGTCCCGCTCGCGGCCACCGCGCCCGCCTCCGACCTGCGGCCCTACGCCGCCGCGGCCGAGGAGCGCCTGACGGACGCCGTCGCCGCCCTCCCGCTGATCACCGCGGGCAGCCCGTACAACGCGGAGGCGCTGGTCCACGGCCTCTCCCCGGACCCCGCCCCGCACCCGCAGGACGCCCCCTGGCACCAGGTCCGCCTCCTGCTGCGCCTGCACCGCTACGCCCGTGAGGTGCTGCACGGCGAGAACGCCCCGGTGGACGTACGCCTGCTGACCGCCGGCCAGGCCCTGAACCGGCACCGCGACGCCGCGGAGGCGGCAGCGGCGGCGGCGTCGGCCGCCCGCACCCCGCGGATCGCACCGGCCACCGCCTACGCCCTCGGCGTGCTCCACGCCGACCAGCGGCACGAGGTGGAGGCGGCCCGGTTCGCGTTCCAGCAGAGCTGGCAGAAGCAGACGGTGGGCACCCCGTGACCGGCGGCCCCGAGGACACCCCCGTGCTGGCCGCCGGCTGCGTGCTGTGGCGCCGCTCGCCGGCCGGCGGGGCACTGGAGGTCTGTCTCGTCCACCGCCCGAAGTACGACGACTGGTCGCACCCCAAGGGCAAGCTCAGACGCGGCGAGGACCCGCTGGCCGGGGCGCTGCGCGAGGTGGCGGAGGAGACCGGCCACACGGCGGCGCCGGGCGCGGAACTGCCGACCGTGCACTACCTGGCCGACGGCCGTCCCAAGGAGGTCCGCTACTGGGCGGCCGAGGCCGGCGCCGGGACCTTCACCCCGGACGACGAGGTGGACCGGATCGTCTGGCTGCCGCCCGCCGAGGCCCGCGCCCGTCTCACCCGGCCCCGGGACCGGGAACTCGTCGACGAACTGCTGGCCGTCCTGCGCCGGACCGGGGAGGCGTCCCGGGGGGACACCCCCTGAGTCCTGGCGCCCGCGTTCGCCGGTTCACCCTTCGGAGGCATGTCCCGCCCCGTCCGTCCGCGCCTGGCTGCGCGCCCGGCGGGCGGGCCCGCGCCAGCCGCAGCTGCACCGCGCCACACAGAACGGCCCCTGCTCCACCGTGGTGACCCGGTGTTCCGCATCGTTTCGGCCAGGGGCGAGCCGGTCCTGCTCGGTCACGCGGTCACGGTACCCGGCCGAGGTGAACACCCGGTGCCGCTCCGCCGGGCGCCACCGCGCCCCGGCCCGGCCGCGTGACGGCCCAACCTACCCGTCGTTAACCGGACGACAGAGGCCCGCGACGGACTGACGGACGGCTGACTGGGGGTAGGCAGGCGATGGCGCAACGGCAGCACGACAGAGCGGGCGGGACGGTCGTCGCGGCAGGGCTGATGGCCTGTTTGTGTCTCGGCGCCACGGGATGCCAGAGCAGCGGCGCGGCGGCCGACGACACCGGTCCCGCCGCCGAGGCGGTCCCGGCCCTGCGGCGGGCCGCGGAGGCCCTGGTGGCCGCCCGCACGTCGAAGGCGCGGACGTCGATGGAGATGGCCACCGGCGGCACCCGCGTCACCATCCGCGGCGAGGGCGTGTACGACTACACGCGCGGTCTCGGCCGCCTGAAGGTACGGCTGCCGCACGACCCGGCGGGCCAGACCGGGCACCGCCCGATCACCGAGGTCCTCGCACCGGGCGCGCTGTACATGAAGAACCGCGGCGCGGGCGTCCCCGCCGACAAGTGGGTCCGCGTCGACACCGCCACCCTCTCCGACGGCAATCTGGTCACCGGCGGCGCCACCGACCCGTTCGCCGCGGCCGAGGTGCTGCGCGGGGCGCGCACGGCGGCCTACGTCGGCCGTACCGAACTCGCGGGCACGCCGGTCCGCCACTACCGCGGGACCGCGGACCTCGCCGCGGCCGCGCGCGAGGCGTCCCCCGGCGTGCGGGCGTCCCTCGCGGCGGCGGCGAAGGGGTTCGCCACGGCCGAGGTCCCGTTCGACGTGTTCCTGGACGACGAGGGCCGGATCCGCAAGGTCAGGCACCGCTTCAGCTTCGTCAACGGCAGCGGGCGGGCGACGGTGGCGGTGGCCTCCACGACGCTGCTGTACGCCTTCGGCACCCCCGCCGACGTCCGGCTGCCGCCCGCCGAGGACATCTACGCGGGCCGCATCGCGGCGCAGTGAGGGGCCGCGCCCGGCGGAAGTGACCGGCTGGAACTAGCCCGTCCGTGCCATGCGCGGGGCGAGGGGCGCTCCCTACTCTAGGAAGTCGGTGACGGCAGAGAAGAGGTGATGCGCGTGGCTCCGGCCGGCGGTACGGCAGTTCAGGACCACGTGGCCCTCGCCGAGATCGAGCTGTGCGGTGAGCTGATCATCGCGGCCTCGGCCGCCGAGGACCGGCTCAGCATGGAGAGCATCGACCAGGTCCTGCGGGTGGCCGAGGAGCGCGCGGAGCCGCCGGCGGCCTGAGCGTCAGGTGCGCAGCATCCGGCCGATCGCCTTGGTGGCCTCCTCCACCTTGGCGTTGATCTCGTCGCCGCCCTTGAGCGCGGCGTCCGCGACGCAGTGCCGCAGGTGCTCCTCCAGCAGCTGGAGCGCGAAGGACTGCAGGGCCTTGGTGGAGGCGGAGACCTGCGTGAGTATGTCGATGCAGTAGACGTCCTCGTCGACCATCCGCTGCAGGCCGCGGATCTGGCCCTCGATCCGGCGCAGCCGCTTGAGGTGCTCGTCCTTCTGGTGGTGGTACCCGTGGATCCCCCGGTCGTGATCGGTCACCACGGCCTGCGCGGGAGCTTCCGCGAGGGCCTCGGCGGGCACACCGGCGCCGGCCTCGGTGGTCGTCATAGCATCCTCCATCCAGATACCCCTACTGGGTATATCGTACCGGACTTCGCCGGGTATGCGCCCTTTACCGGCAGGCCGGACCGCCCCCGTGCACCGCCCCCGTGCCGATAACTCTGCCTGATGGGCGACACTGGGGGACGGCCCGATAGCCGTGGCCGGATGATGCGCCTAGCATCAGCCTGACCGAAACCGATGCATCCCGAGGACCCCACGTGCGCTTTCGTCTGACCCCCAGGGAGACGAGCTTCTACGACATGTTCGCCGCCTCCGCGGACAACATCGTCACCGGCTCGAAGCTCCTGATGGAACTGCTCGGGGCGGACACCTCCGCCCGGGCCGAGATCGCGGAGCGTATGCGGGCAGCGGAACACGCAGGTGACGACGCCACGCACGCGATCTTCCACCAGCTGAACTCCTCCTTCATCACGCCCTTCGACCGCGAGGACATCTACTCCCTCGCCTCGTCCCTCGACGACATCATGGACTTCATGGAGGAGGCCGTCGACCTCGTCGTCCTCTACAACGTCGACGAGCTGCCGAAGGGCGTGGAGCAGCAGATCGAGGTGCTGGCGCGGGCGGCCGAGCTGACCGCCGAGGCCATGCCCCACCTGCGCACCATGGAGAACCTGACCGAGTACTGGATCGAGGTCAACCGCCTGGAGAACCAGGCCGACCAGATCCACCGCAAGCTGCTCGCCCACCTCTTCAACGGCAAGTACGACGCCATCGAGGTGCTGAAGCTCAAGCAGATCGTCGACGTCCTGGAAGAGGCCGCCGACGCATTCGAGCACGTGGCGAACACGGTGGAGACCATCGCCGTCAAGGAGTCCTGAGGCGTCGATGGACACCTTCGCTCTGGTCGTGACCATCGGGGTCGCGCTCTTCTTCACGTACACCAACGGCTTCCACGACTCGGCCAACGCGATCGCCACCTCGGTGTCGACGCGCGCGCTCACCCCGCGGGCGGCGCTCGCGATGGCGGCCGTGATGAACCTCGCGGGCGCGTTCCTCGGCTCCGGCGTCGCCAAGACGGTCAGCGAGGGCCTGATCGAGACGCCCGAGGGCTCCACCGGCATGGGGATCCTCTTCGCCGCGCTCGTCGGCGCGATCGTCTGGAACCTCGTCACCTGGTACTTCGGCCTGCCCTCGTCCTCCTCCCACGCGCTCTTCGGCGGCATGGTGGGCGCGGCGCTGGCCGGCGGGACCACCGTCTACTGGGACGGCGTCCTGGAGAAGATCGTCATCCCGATGTTCGTCTCCCCGGTGATCGGCCTGCTCGCCGGCTACCTGGTGATGACCGCCATCCTGTGGATGTTCCGCCGTGCCAACCCGCACAAGGCCAAGCGCGGCTTCCGGATCGCCCAGACCGTCTCGGCCGCGGGCATGGCCCTCGGCCACGGCCTCCAGGACGCCCAGAAGACCATGGGCATCGTGGTGATGGCCCTGGTCATCGCCGACGTCGAGGACTACGGCGACCCGATCCCGATCTGGGTCAAGATCGCCTGTGCCGTGATGCTGTCGGCGGGCACCTACGCGGGCGGCTGGCGCATCATGCGCACCCTCGGCCGCAAGATCATCGAGCTGGACCCGCCGCAGGGCTTCGCGGCGGAGACCACCGGCGCGACGATCATGTTCGGCTCGGCCTTCATCTTCCACGCGCCGATCTCCACCACCCATGTGATCACCTCCGCGATCATGGGCGTCGGCGCGACCAAGCGCGTGAACGCGGTCCGCTGGGGCGTCGCCAAGAACATCGTCCTCGGCTGGTTCATCACCATGCCGGCCGCGGCGACGGTGGCGGCGGCCTCGTACGGGCTGGTGCACCTGGCGTTCCTCTAGCGGACGGCGCAGCAACACACGGGCCCGCCCCCGGGAGCCAGGGGCGGGCCCTTTTGTGACCTCACGGTGGCACCGCCATGCAGCACCGTGAGGAGTCGGTGGCGATCAGCCGAAGCGGCCGGAGATGTAGTCCTCGGTCGCCTGCACCGACGGGTTGGAGAAGATCCGCTCCGTGTCGTCGATCTCCACCAGCCTGCCCGGCTGGCCCACCGCCGCGAGGTTGAAGAACGCCGTACGGTCGGAGACCCGCGCCGCCTGCTGCATGTTGTGCGTCACGATGACGATCGTGAACTGCTCCTTCAGCTCGCCGATCAGGTCCTCGATCGCGAGGGTGGAGATCGGGTCGAGGGCCGAGCACGGCTCGTCCATCAGCAGCACGTTCGGCTCGACCGCGATGGCGCGGGCGATGCACAGGCGCTGCTGCTGACCGCCGGAGAGCCCCGAGCCCGGCTTGTTCAGGCGGTCCTTCACCTCGTTCCAGAGGTTGGCGCCGCGCAGCGACTTCTCGACGATGTCGGCCAGCTCGTTCTTCTTGTAGTTGCCGTTGAGCCGCAGCCCGGCGGCCACGTTGTCGAAGATCGACATGGTCGGGAACGGGTTCGGCCGCTGGAACACCATGCCGACCTCGCGCCGCACGGAGACGGGGTCGACCCCGTGGCCGTACAGGTCCTCGTCGTCGAGCAGCACCTTGCCCTCGACCCGCCCGCCGGGGGTGACCTCGTGCATGCGGTTCAGCGTGCGCAGGAACGTCGACTTGCCGCAGCCGGAGGGGCCGATGAACGCCGTCACCGAGCGGGGCTCGACGGTCATCGAGATGTCGTCGATCGCCTTGTGGGAGCCGTAGTAGGCGGTCAGTCCGCTTACGTCGATTCGCTTGGCCATGATTGCTTCACTTCCAGAGGTGCTCGATCGGTCGCCGGTGGCCGCGTCAGCGACCGGTCTTCGGGGCCTTCCAGCGCGCGATGCCGCGCGCCAGCAGGTTGAGGATCATCACGAAGGCGATCAGCGTCAGGGACGCCGCCCACGCACGGTCGTACGCCGCGCCGGATCCGGCGCTGTTGGCGTACTGCTGGTAGATGTACAGCGGCAGCGAGGCCTGCGCGCCCTCGAACGGGTTGGCGTTGATGAAGGGGTTGCCCCACACCAGCAGCAGCACCGGCGCGGTCTCGCCGGCGATCCGGGCGACCGCCAGCATGATGCCGGTGGTGATGCCGCCGATGGAGGTGGGCAGGACCACCTTCAGGATCGTCCGCCACTTCGGCACACCGAGGGCGAGGGACGCCTCCCGCAGCTCGTTCGGGACGAGCTTGAGCATCTCCTCCGTGGAGCGGACGACGACCGGCATCATCAGGATCGCCAGCGCGAGCGAGCCGGCGAACCCGAAGGGCTGCATCTCGAAGATCAGCATCAGGCTGAGGATGAACAGACCGGCGACGATCGACGGGATGCCCGTCATGACGTCGACGAAGAAGGTGACCGCGCGGGCGAGGCTGCCGCGCCCGTACTCCACCAGGTAGATCGCGGTGAGCACACCGATCGGCGCGGCGATGACGGTGGCGAGCCCGACCTGCTCCAGGGAGCCGAGGATGGCGTGGTAGATGCCGCCGCCCGGCTCGGAGTCGGCGACCAGGCCCATGGAGTGGGTGAGGAAGTACCCGTCGAGGACCTTCACACCGCGCTGCACGGTCACCCAGATCAGGGAGACCAGCGGCACGACGGCGAGCAGGAAGGCGACCCACACCAGGGAGGTCGCGACCCGGTCCTTGGCCTGCCGCGTGCCCTCGACGCGCGCGGCGATACCGAAGGTGCCGGTGATGAAGAGCAGGGCGGCGATCAGGCCCCACTGGATGCGGCTGTGCAGCCCGGCGGCGAGACCGATACCGATGGCGACGGCGAGCGAGCCGGCCGCGATCGCCCACGGGGACCACTTGGGCAGCTGGGCGCCGCGCAGGCTGCTGGGGCGCTTGTCGGTGACGACGGCGTGGCTCATGCGTTGGCCCCCGAGTACTCCTTGCGGCGGGCGATGATCGCGCGGGCCGCGCCGTTGACCAGCAGGGTGATGACGAAGAGGACGAGACCGGAGGCGATCAGCGCGTCCCGGCCGAACTCGGACGCCTCACCGAACTTGCTGGCGATGTTCTGGGCGAAGGTGCCGCCGCCCGGGTCGAGCAGGCTGGCCTGGATCTCGAACGACGGGGACAGCACGGTGGCGACGGCCATGGTCTCGCCGAGGGCGCGGCCGAGGCCGAGCATCGAGGCGGAGATCACGCCGGAGCGGCCGAAGGGGATGACCGCCATGCGGATCACCTCCCAGCGGGTGGCGCCCAGGGCGAGGGCCGCCTCCTCGTGCATCTGCGGGACCTGCCGGAAGACCTCGCGGCTCACGTTGGTGATGATCGGCAGGATCATGATCGCGAGCAGGATGCCGACGGTGAACATGGAGCGGGGGGCTCCGCCGTTCCACTCGAGGATGCCGGTCCAGCCGAAGTACTGGTCCAGCCACGCGTAGAGGCCGTTCAGGTGCGGCACGAGGATCAGGGCGCCCCACAGGCCGTAGACGATGGACGGCACGGCGGCGAGCAGGTCGATCACGTAGGCGATCGGGCCGCTCAGCTTGCGCGGGGCGTAGTGGGTGAGGAAGAGCGCGATGGCGACCGCGACCGGGACCGCGATGACCATGGCGATGATCGAGGACACCACGGTGCCGAAGGCCAGGACGGCGATGCCGAAGACCGGCGGCTGGGCCTGGGTGTTCCACTCGAAGGTGGTGAGGAAGTTGCCCTCGTCCTCGCTGATCGCGAGGGCGGCCCGCCAGGTGAGGAAGACCGCGATGGCGGCCATGATCACCAGCAGCAGGATGCCCGAGCCGCGCGAGAGGCCGAGGAAGATGCGGTCGCCCGGCCGGGTGGCGCCCCGGGCCGCGCGCTTCTGCTCGGCGGGGCTGGGCTGGGAGAGGTGAGGGGGAGCGTCGGTGGGTGCTGTGGTTATGTCCATCGGGTTCTCCGGTCTGCGGAGCCGCGTCGGTCGGGCGGCTCGGTGGAGCCGTGCGCGGGGCGCGGCTCCGGGCGGCGGTGCACCGGACGGTGCGGTCCGGTCCCGGCCGGGACCGGACCGCACTCGGGTCAGCTCAGCTCTTCGATGGTCGTGCGGACCTTGGCGATGATGTCCGCGGGCATCGGCGCGTAGTCGTTCTGCGCCAGGACGTTCTGGCCGTCCTCGCTGGCGATGTAGCGCAGGAAGGCCTTGGTGGCGGGCAGGGTGTCCTGCTTGTTGCCCTTGTCACAGACGATCTCGTAGGTGACGAGGGTGATCGGGTAGGCGCCCTCGGCCTTGGTGGCGTAGTTCAGCTCCAGGGCGAGGTCCTTGCCGGTGCCGACGACCTTGGCGTCGGCGATGGCCTTGGTGGCGTTCTCGACGGTGGCCTTGACCGGGGTGCCGGCGCCGGTGTCGATGTCGACGGTCTTGATGCCGTCCTTGGCGTAGGACAGCTCGAAGTAGCCGATGGCGCCGTTGGTCTGCTTCACCTGCTGGGCGAGGCCGGAGGAGCCCGCGGCGGCCTGGCCGCCCTTGGCCTGCCAGGTCTTGCCGCCCTCGTACTTCCAGTTGCCCGGCGTGGTGGCGAGCAGGTACTTGGTGAAGTTGTCCGTCGTACCGGAGTCGTCGGAGCGGTGGAACGCCTGGATCTTCAGGTCGGGCAGCTCGACGTCGGGGTTGAGCTTGGCGATCGCCGGGTCGTTCCAGTTGGTGATCTTGCTGTCGAAGATCTTGGCGAGGGTCGGCGCGTCCAGGACGAGGCTGTCCACGCCCGAGACGTTGAAGCCGACCGCGATCGGGCCGCCGACCATCGGCAGGTCGATGCCCTGGCCGCCGGAGCAGACCTTCTTGGAGGCGGCGATCTCCTCGGAGTCCAGCGCGGAGTCGGAACCGGCGAAGGCGACCTGGCCCTGGGTGAAGGCGGTGATGCCCGCGCCGGAGCCGCCGCCCTTGTAGTTGATCTGAACGCCGTTGCACTGCGAGGTGAACTGCTTCACCCAGGCGTCGATGGCGTTCTTCTGCGCGGACGAACCGTCGGCGAGCAGCTGCCCCTGGGCGTCGTCGCACTTGATGGAACCCGCGGCCGTGGCGCCCCCCGTCGGGTCCCCGGCACCGGTGGTGTCGTCGGAGCCGCACGCCGTGAGGGCCAGGGCGCCGGAGACGGCGAGAGCACCGAGGGTGAGGGCCCGCCGGTTCATGCGCTGAAGCTTCACTTTCGGGAGTTCCTTCCGGGAGCCGCCGTCCTGAATCCGGCGGCGTGCGAAGTGTGGGTGAGACGGACGCGGGACCCGAGGTTCGCGTCCGTCGTCAGCAAGGCCGAAATTAGGCAGAACAGGTGAAGCCGCCTATGGCCGGAAGTGAACGGGGGGTGAACCCCTGCGGACGGTGCGGTGAGGTCACGGAATGCTCACGGGGAGGGCACGCGAAGGTCCCGGCCCCGGCGCACACGGGTCTCAGCACCGCAGACTCCCCGACGGCGAACAAAAGGGGTATTTGTGAGGAACGTACACCACGCGCCGTCACCGGAGGGAGTACACGATCGAGTGTGGAACCCCCGGCCCCCCGCCCCCGTCTCGTTCCACGACAGCACGCTCGGGGCGGAGGCAGGCACATGGAACGGCGTACGTTCATCGGCGGCACGGCCGCCCTCGCGGCGGCGGTCCCGGCGGCGGCCTGCTCGGGCACGGACCACGCCCGGGCGGCCTCGACGACGCCCGGGGCCCCCACGGGCGCCGCGTCCCCGGCCCTCACCACCAGCCGGTCCACCCGGGCCTCCGCGGGCTGGAGCGCCCTCGCCGGCGACCTCGACGGCGCCCTGGTCCGCCCCGGCGACGCCGCCTGGGCCACCGCCCGCCAGCTCTACAACACCCGCTTCGACTCCCTGCGGCCCGCCGCCGTCGCCTACGTCGCCCACCCCGGCGACATCGCCACCACCCTCGCCTTCGCCCGCGCCCACGACCTGCGCGTCGCCATCCGCAACGGCGGCCACTCCTACGCGGGCTGGTCCTCCGGCAACGGACGACTGATCATCGACGTGTCCCGGCTGAACACGGTGCGGGCGAGCGGCGACTCGGCGGTGGTCGGCGCGGGCGCCAAGCTGATCGACGTCTACCGCGCGCTCGCCGCCAGGGGCGCCACGATCCCCGCCGGCTCCTGCCCGACGGTCGGCGTCTCCGGCCTCGTCCTCGGCGGCGGCCACGGCGTCGTCTCCCGCGCGTACGGCCTGACCTGTGACAGCCTCACCCAGGCCACCCTGGTCACCGCCAACGGCCGACGGATCACCGCGAACGCCCGCGAGCACAAGGACCTCTTCTGGGCGCTGCGCGGCGCCGGCAACGGCAACTTCGGCGTCGTCACCGAGCTGCGCTTCCGCACCCACCCGGCACCGCAGGCGGTCACCGGTCACCTCACCTGGCCCTGGGCGAAGGCCGCCGCCGTGATCAGGGCATGGCAGGAGTGGGGCCCGGACCAGCCCGACGAGATCTGGTCGTCCCTGCACCTGGCGCGCGCGGCCGGGGGCTACCCCACGATCTCCGTCGCGGCCTTCTCCCTCGGCACCCACGGTGAGCTCCAGAACGCCGTCGACCGGCTCGCCGACCGGGTCGACTCCCCCGCGTCCGGTGTCTTCCTGCGCCGCCGCTCCTACGAGGAGGCGATGGAGGTCTACGCGGGCTGCGCCTCCTTCGCCTCGGACGCCCAGTGCCACCTGCCGGGCACCACCCCGGGCCGCACCCCGCAGGGCGCGCTGGCCCGGGAGACGTACGCGGCCCGCTCCGACTTCTTCGACCGCTCGCTGTCCGCGGCGGGTGTCCAGGCCCTGCTCGGCCGGATCACGTCGGTGCGGGGCGGCACGGGCAGCATCGCGCTCACCGCGCTGGGCGGCGCGGCCAACCGGGTGTCCCCCACGGCGACGGCCTTCGTGCACCGCCGCTCGCGGATGCTCGCCCAGTACCTGGTCTCCTGGCGCGCGGGCACGTCCGGCGGCACCGCCCGGGCCTGGCTGGACTCGGCCCACCGGGCGATGTGCCCGTACGCCTCGGGCGCGGCCTA
Source organism: Streptomyces glaucescens (assembly GCF_000761215.1). Taxonomy (GTDB): domain Bacteria; phylum Actinomycetota; class Actinomycetes; order Streptomycetales; family Streptomycetaceae; genus Streptomyces; species Streptomyces glaucescens_B. The sequence goes on from NZ_CP009438.1 coordinate 3,657,823, forward strand.
CCAGAACTACACGGACCCGGCCCTGAAGGACTGGCGCACGGCGTACTACGGCCCCGCGGCGCCGCGCCTGGCCCGGCTGAAGCGGACGTACGACCCGGGGCGGGTGTTCACCCACCCGCAGGCGCTGTGAGCACCGGCGCGCCGGGAGAACCCCGGCGCCCGCCGGCCGGCCCCGCCTCAGGCGGCGAGGTCCCGCTCCTCGCTCTGCCTGCCGGTGGAGTCCTGCCGGGCCCCGGGGATCAGGGCGTCCCGGCTCCCGGCGGACGGCCGGGCCCGGATCAGCCAGCCCACCCGCGGCGACCGCTCCATCGCCCTGGCGACGGGGGTGAGCAGCGCCATGGCGACGGGCGACAGCAGCAGCGCGACCGCCGTGCCGAGCGCGAACCCGCCCACGACGTCGGTCGGGTAGTGCACGCCCATGTACACCCGGCAGAACCCTTCCAGCAGGGCGAGCCCGATGCCGACGAGCCCGAACTTCCGGTTGGCGACGAAGAGCCCGACGGCCATGGCCATGGTGATGGTCGCGTGGTCGCTGACGAACGAGAAGTCGGTCTTGCCCTTGACGAGGACCTCCAGGCCCTCGTGCTCCAGGAAGGGCCGGGGCCGCTCCACGAATCCGCGTATCGGCACGTTCACCAGCACCGCGACGCCGGCCGCCAGCGGCGCCCAGACCAGCGCGGCGACGGACGAGGCCGCCTCCTGCGCGGATCCGGCCCGGCGCCGCCCGGTCCACCAGCACCACAGCACGAGCAGCACCATGCCGAGCAGCAGTCCGTACTCGCCGACGTACTCCATGACGCGGTCGAACCAGTGCGGCGCGTCCTTGGCCAGGCCATTGATGTCGTACAGCAGCTCGACGTCGGGGTTCGACCCGGATTGCGCGAGTCCAGCCATGGTGCAGCGGCCCCTTCGTCGTCATCTCGGCGGCGCACCCTTCCGTGCGCCGTCCTGCCACCCCCGTGGTGGGTAGATCGATCGTCCCGGTCGATGGTCTGTCGATGGTCTAGGTCAATCGGCTACGTCAACAGGAACGCACGGTCCCGGTCTCCGCGTTCCACATTCCACTGAATGATCACGCAGACGTTATCGAAGAGAGATACGTCATCGCAGCTCAGGGGTGTGGTTCACGCTCAGTTCAAGCCGCTCGCCGCCGGGTCCGCACCGCTCCGGGCGGCGTCGCACCCGGTCAGACGGCCGAGGGCAGCGCTTTTGCGCCATCCTCGGTGACGCGGGTGGCCCCGAAGTACTTCGCGGTGTCGATCGGGTCGAACCGGATCACCGCGCCCGTGTACGGCGCGTCGATCATGTAACCGCCGCCGACGTAGATCCCCACGTGGTCGATGGCCCGCGAGTTGGTGGGGTCGGGCGAGAAGAACACCAGGTCACCGGGGAGGAGTTCGTCCCGGGAGGGGTGCGGCCCGGCGTTGTACTGATCGTTCGCCACCCGCGGCAGCTCGATCCCCACGCTCTCGTACGCCGCCTTGGTCAGCCCCGAGCAGTCGAACCGCCCGCCCTGCTCGGGCGTGCCGTTCCCGCCCCACAGATAGGGCGTGCCGAGCTTCTGCTGCGCGTAGTGGATGGCCCCGGCGGCCTGCTTGGACGGGTCGAGCCGGGTGGTGGGGGCGGCGAAGCTGTCCTCCAGCGTCGTGATCGTCCGGACGTAGTTCTGCGTCTCCGCGTACGGCGGCACACCCCGGTACTTGATCACCGCGTACGCCCCCGCGTTGTACGCGGCGAGCATGTTCCGCGTCGGGTCCCCGGGCACGTCCTTCACGTACTCGGCGAGCGTGCAGTCGTACTTCGCGGCCGACGGGATCGCGTCCCGCGGATCCCACACGTCACGGTCGCCGTCCCCGTCGCCGTCGACGCCGTGCGTGGCCCAGGTGCCGGGGATGAACTGCGCGATGCCCTGCGCGGCGGCCGGGCTCCTGGCGCTCGGGTTGAAGCCGCTCTCCTGGTACAGCTGCGCGGCGAGCAGGGCCGGGTTGATGGCCGGGCACATGTTGCCGTACCGCTGCACCAGCGGCTGGTACGCGGCCGGCACCGAGCCCTTGGCCAGCGCCTTGCTGCCGCCGCGCGCCCCGTTCACGAGATTCCCGGCGACCAGGTACACGCCGACGACGAGCAGCATCACGAAGGCGAGCGAACCACCGACCACGGCAGTGCCAACGATCCACGCCTTACGCACCGTCAACCGCCCCTCACCGCCCGGGAGTACGCCGGGGTCAGTGTAGAGGCGGAAGCCGTCCCCCGCAGGTATGACGATCCGTCCGCTCGCCGGCCCCCCGCGCGCGACGGCCGGTCAGGGCCGCCCGGCCGGGAACCCCACCCCGGTCAGCTCCTGTGACGCCTCCCACAGCCGCCGCGCCGCCACCGGGTCGCTCGCCGCCGCTGACCGGCCCACCAGGGCCGGCGCGCCCCGCATCTCGGCGAACCCGTCGGGGCCGACATAGCTCCCGCCCGGCAGGTCCGCCACCGCCGCGTACAGCGTGGGCAGCGCGCCCGCCCGGTCGCTCTGGGCGAGGAGGCGGTTGCCGATCCCCATGACGGCGCGGGCCAGCGGGTTGCCGGCGTGGCTCTGCAGGTTGGTGGCCGCGTAGCCGGGGTGGGCGGCCACGGCCCGTACCCCGGACCCGGACTCGGCCAGCCGGCGCTGGAGTTCCAGGGTGAAGAGCAGGTTGGCCAGCTTGGACTGGGCGTAGGCGCGCACCGGCGTGTAGCCGGACGTCAGGTTCAGGTCGTCGAAGCGGATGACGCCGTAGCCCGCGCGGTGCATCCCGGACGAGACGGTCACCACCCGGTCGGTGACACACGGCAGCAGCAGGTTGGTGAGCGCGAAGTGACCCAGGTGGTTCGTGCCGAACTGCATCTCGAACCCGTCACGCGTCCGCCGGCGCGGCAGCATCATCACGCCGGCGTTGTTGATCAGCAGGTCCAGCGGGCGCCCTTCCCACCGCTCGGCGAACTCCCGTACGGACGTCAGATCGGCGAGGTCCAGCCGCCGCACCTCCGTACTGCCCCGCGCCGTCCCGCCGCCGCCCGCCTGCGCCTGCGCCTGCGCCTCCGCCGCCGCGGCCCGCCCGCGCGCCTCGTCCCGCACGGCGTAGACGACGTGCGCCCCCGCCCGCGCCAGCTCCCGCGCGACGACCCGCCCGAGCCCGCTGTTGGCGCCGGTGACGACGGCCGTCCGCCCGGCGAGGTCCGGCAGCCGGCTCACGTCCCACTTGGCCGGCCGGGCCGGCTTGGTCGTAGATGCCATGCCCTCAAAGTAGGCACCGCCAACAATGCTGTCAATGACAACATCCAGCTACGATGAGCCCATGCACCAGCCCGAGGGCAACAGCCGCCCCTACCACCACGGCGACCTCCGCGCCGCCCTGCTCTCGGCCGCCGAACGCACCCTGCGCACCAAGGGCGCCACCGCGCTCTCCCTGCGCGAACTCGCCCGCGACCTCGGCGTCAGCCACGCCGCCCCGGGCCGCCACTTCAAGGACAAGCAGGCCCTGCTCGACGCGCTCGCCCTCACCGGCTTCCAGCGCATGGCGGCCGCCCTGGACGCCGCCGACGACCCCGCCCTGCCCCTCGAATCCCGGCTCACCGCACTCGCCCGCGCCTATCTCGGCTTCACCGTGGACAACCCCGCCCTGCTGGAGCTGATGTACGCCCGCAAACACGACCCGGACATCCCCGCGCGGCTCGCCACCGCCATCGCCCGGACGAAGGAACCCCTGTTCCGGATCATCACCGACGCCCAGCGGCGCGGCGAGATCGTCCCGGGCGACCCCGAGCACATCGTCCTGCTGGCCGGCGCCAGCCTGCACGGCGTCGCCAGCCTCACCGCCACCGGCCACCTCCCGCCCGAGTCCGCCCTCACCGGCGTCGGCGAGCTGATCCACCACCTGCTGCACGGCCTCAGACCCCGCTAGCCTTCACCCGGACGGCACTCACCCGCAGCACACCGGCACGTCGCGTGACCCTCCACACCATCAGAAACCGGCACAGTCACCAAAAGTGACACAACGACGGAACCACACCGCTGGTTCCGCACCCGCTTCATTGCCCGTCGTTACCTGCCGTGATACACAGAGTGACCATACGAGCTATTCGTACGAAACCTGCCAAGCAATGACGCCAAGTCGACATACCCGGGCGTCATTGTCGGCGAGAATGAGGCCTGACCTCTGCGCACCGCAGGGTCCGCGGAACTACCCAACAGGGGCGGTGACTTACATGCTCTTTGCGGCCGACGAGGGAGACATCAACACCATCATCGGGGGGATCGCTCCGGACTGGGGGCCCTTCGGCAGCCTGGGCAACGAGGCCAAGGTGATGATCGAGGTCGTGATGGCGGTCGCCATCCTGATCTGCCTCGGCATCGCCATCTGGGGCGCCGCCAAACAGCGCATCGGCGCCACGGCGCTCCGCGACACCTTCAGCGCGGAACAGGGCAAGGGCCTGATCATCGCCGGACTCACCGGCGTCTTCATCATCGGGTCCCTCGGCACGCTCTTCACCATCGTGTACGGCATGGCCGTGTAGCCCGGCCCGCCGCCGCCCGCCGCGGGCGCACCCCGTCCGCTCCGGGCACGCCCGGTCCCCCCTACCCCACCCGCCCGTCGTGCCCACCGGCTGAGGTTGCGTTTCCCTGATGTCGAGTCACCACACCGCGCCCGCGCGGGAACCAGCACGGCTACCGTCGTACCCCTACGCGTTCATCCGGTACGACGGTTTCCGCTACGACATCGAGGGGGCGGACACGACATGAGTCTCGGAGACGAACACGACCCGGGCACCTCCGGCGGTTACGGCGGCACCGGCCACACCCGCACCCGCCTGCCCGACCCCGACCCCTACGGCGGCGCCCGCCGCCCCGGCCGCTCCTCCTCCCGCAGCCTGGTCACCGTCGTCGGCGTCGTCGTCCTGCTCATCGCGGCCATCGCCTTCGCCAACCGCGGCGACGAGGACGCGCCCGCCGGAGCGGAGGACGCGGAGCAACCCCGCCCCGCGGCCACCGCCCCCACCGGCACCCGCCCGGTCACCTCCGGCTACGCCCACGACGAACAGGGGGCCCAGAGCGCCGCGGCGAACTATGCGGTCGCGCTGGGCTCGGCGGAGATGTTTGACACAGCCAGACGGCAACAGATCGTGCGCACCGTGTACGCCCCTGATGTCGCTGCGGCCCGTCAGGCCGACCTGGACAAGGCGTACTCCAACCAGGAGTTCCTGGCCAACATCGGCCTGGAGAAGGATGGCTCCGCCCCGGACGGTCAGACCTTCATCTCGCGCATCATCCCTGTCGGCACCAAGGTCACGGCGTTCGGCGCCGACAAGGCCACCATCGACGTCTGGTACACCTCCCTCTTCGGGCTGTCCGGCGAAAAGTCCACGAACCCTGTGTCCGAGAGTTGGTACACGACCACGTACCAGTTGCAGTGGATCAACAACGACTGGAAGGTCACCGACTTCCAGCAGAAGGACGGGCCCGTACCGGTCGGGCGCGATCAGAAGGCCTCCACCGCCGACGACATGACGAAGGCCGTCGAGGAGTTCGGAGGGTTCACGTATGCGCGCTAACCACCCCTTCCTCAAGGTCACGGCCGCAGTAGCCGCCGTTCAGACCACCACGGTGCTGCTGGCCACCCGTGCCTTCGCCGCGCCCACTCCGAACCCCACCCCGACGCCCAGCCCCACCGGGAGCAATGACCCCTGCGACCTCATTCGTGGCCCCGCCAAGGACTACTGCGAACGAGGCAGCAGCAGCCGTTCCCGCTCCGGCCCCGACACCCTGGACCCCACCTCCACCCTCGACCCCCTCTCCTCGCTCGCCCAAGGCTGCGCCGACGCAGCGTCGTGGACGATCGACAAGCTCAGCGAGGCGGTCAAGGACACGGCGAACGTCGACTTCACGAACCCGCAGTTCCTCCAGCAGTACGCGGTGGTCTTCGCCGCGTCGACGATCCTCACGCTGCTCCTGTGGCTGCTGGCGGTCGCCAAGCGCGCCGTGCGCGGCGTGCCGCTGACCACCGCCGTCTCGGAGGCGATCGGCTTCCTCTGGCTCACCGTCCTCGCCTCCGCCTTCACGCCGCTGATCCTGTACACGGTGGTCAGTGCCACCGACGGCATCACGGACGTCCTCGCGAAGGCCACCGGCGACCAGACCGACACGTTCTTCGGCAACTTCTCCGGCGCGCTGGAGAAGGGCGAGGACATCGGCGGCGGCCCCATCATGCTGATCGTGGTCTCCCTGGTGAGCATCCTCGCCGCGGGCGTCCTGTGGCTGGAACTCGTCATCCGCGCCGCCCTGCTGTACGTCGGCGCCCTGCTCGGCACGGTCGTCTACGCCGGCCTGGTCGACAAGAACCTGTGGGGCCACGTCCGCCGCTGGGCGGGCATCATGATCGCGGTGATCCTCGTCAAGCCGGTGATCGTGATCGTCCTGGGCCTCGCGGGCGCCCTGTCCGCGGACGACGGCCCGGACGCGTTCTCCGCGGTCGTCTCCGGCCTCGCGATCATCCTGCTCGCCATCTTCGCCTCGGCGATGATCTACCGCTTCGTCCCGGGCTTCGGCGACGAGATCGCCGGTTCCCGCAACAACCGCATCATGCAGTCCGCCGAGGGCAAGGCGGCGGCCGTGATCAGCAGCCCGGCCACCCTGGTCGCCCAGGGCATCAAGACCCACAGCTCCCGTGCGGACAGCAACGGCGCCCAGTCCGCCGGTCCGAGCGGCCCCCGCCCGGCCAACACCGCCGCGGGCGGCGTCGCCGCGCACAGCTCGCGCACCTCGGCCGGTGGCGGCGGATCCGTCCCCTCCGCCGCGCCGCCGCCCCGCTCGTCCAGCCCGGTGAACACCCCTCACGCCAGCAACACCCGCAACAGCAGTACCCATCGCACGGGAGGTGAAGGGCGTTGACGACCGAGTCCCATCTGTCCCATCCGGTCACGCCCCGCCGTACATATCTGATCGGCCGCGCCCGGCCGAACGCGATCGTCGGCCGCAACCGCGAGACCGGCGAGATCGTGCTGATCATCGCGGGCGCGTTCCTCGGCATGATGTGCGGGCTCCTCGTTCCGGTCCTGTCCCTGCGGATCGTGCTGCTCATGGGCTTCCCGCTGCTCGCCCTCGCGGCGGTCTACGTCCCGTACAAGCACCGCACCTTCTACAAGTGGTTCGAGATCAACCGCAGCTACAAGCGCACGCTGCGCTCGGGCGCCACCTACCGCTCCGGCGCGATCGAGGCGGGCACCCGGCTCGACGGGCGGGAGATCGAGGTCGGCCCGCCGCCCGGCATCGGCCGCATCACCTGGCTCTCCGCCCCGTTCGGGCCCGACGAGATCGCCGTACTGCTGCACGCCGACCGCAAGACGGTCACCGCCTGCATCGAGATCGAGGGCCCCGGCGTCGGCCTGCGCGACTCGGAGGACCAGGAAGCCCTGGTGGACCGTTTCGGCACGCTGCTCAAGCACGTCGCCAACGGAGACGGCTTCGTCACCCGCCTCCAGATGCTGGCCCGCACCCTGCCCGCCGACCCGGACGCCCACGCCAAGGACGTCGCCGTCCGCGGCGACGACCGGGCCCCGGCCTGGCTCCAGCAGTCCTACGACCAGCTCCAGTCGATGGTGTCGACCAGCAGCGAGCAGCACCGCGCGTACCTGGTCGCCTGTATGCACTACACCCGTGAACTGGCCGCCGAGGCGCACGCCATGGCCCGCGCGGCCCGCCCGCACGGCGGCAAGGTCGACCGGGACGCGGGCCTCGCCGTCGTCATGGCCAGGGAGCTGACGGACATCTGCTCCCGCCTCCAGGAGGCCGACATCCGGGTCCGGCAGCCGCTCGGCCAGAGCCGGCTCTCCTCGCTCATCCACTCCATGTACGACCCGGACCACCCGATCGACCACATCCAGGCGATGACGAAGCGCAACGCCTGGCCGGCCGAGCTGGACGCCATGGAACCGACGTTCCTCCAGGCGAAGACCCGCGAGTCCTCCACCCGCGCCCCCTGGTGCCACGCCACGGCTTGGGTGAAGGAGTGGCCGATGACCCCCGTGGGCGTCAACTTCCTGGCCCCGCTGCTGGTCCACACCCCGGACGTCATCCGGACCGTCGCCGTCACGATGGACCTCGAACCCACCGAGGTCGCCATCGAACGCATGCTCACCGAGAAGACCAACGACGAGGCGGAGGCGTCCCGCGCCGCCAAGATGAACCGCACTGTCGACCCGCGGGACATCGCGGCGCACAACCGTCTCGACCAGCGCGGCGAGGACCTGGCGAGCGGCGCCGCGGGAGTGAATCTCGTCGGCTACATCACCGTCTCCTCGCGTAATCCGGAGGCGCTGGCCCGCGACAAGCGCACGATAAGGGCGTCGGCCGGAAAGTCGTATCTGAAGCTGGAATGGTGCGACCGCGAGCACCACCGCGCCTTCGTGAACACGCTGCCCTTCGCCACCGGCATTCGGAGGTAGGACCTGATGCGGGACCCGCTGTCCGTCCTCACCGACGCCTTCACGTCCTTCCTGTTCGGGAAGGTGGAGACGACCCGCCTGCCGGTCCGCACGTCCACCGGCCAGGCCCAGGCGGTCTACCTGCCGACCGCCGCCCCCGGTCTCGGCGACTCCGGCGTCATCATCGGCCGCGAGGTCTACTCGGGGAAGGGGTACATCTACGACCCCTTCCAGTTGTACGGCCAGCAGCTCCCCGCCCCGCACTGGCTCGTCCTCGGCGAGTCCGGCAACGGCAAGTCGGCCCTGGAGAAGACCTACGTCCTGCGTCAGCTGCGCTTCCGGGACCGCCAGGTCGTCGTGCTGGACGCGCAGGGCGAGGACGGTGTCGGCGAGTGGAACCTGATCGCGCAGGAGCTGGGCATAACGCCCATCCGGCTGGACCCGATGGCCGCCCTGGACCACGGCATCCGGCTCAACCCGCTCGACCCCGCGATCACCACGACCGGCCAGCTCGCCCTGCTGCGCACCATCATCGAGGTCGCGATGGGCCACGGCCTCGACGAGCGCTCCGGCTTCGCCCTCAAGGTCGCGCACGCCTACGTCAACGAGACCATCGTCGAACGCCAGCCCGTCCTGTCCGACATCGTCGACCAGCTGCGCCACCCCGAGCCCGAGTCGGCGGAGGCGATGAACGTCGACATAGATGACGTACGGGCCTGGGGCCTGGACGTGGCGCTGGTGCTGGACCGGCTCGTCGACGGTGACCTGCGCGGCATGTTCGACGGCCCGACCACGGTCGGCATCGACCTGGACGCCCCGCTGATCGTCTTCGACCTGTCCCACATCGACCGCAACTCCATCGCCATGCCCATCCTCATGGCGATCGTCGGCGTGTGGCTGGAGCACACCTGGATCCGCCCCGACCGGAAGAAGCGCATCTTCCTGGTCGAGGAGGCCTGGCACATCATCAACAGCCCGTTCGTCGCCCAGCTCTTCCAGCGGCTGCTGAAGTTCGGCCGTCGGCTCGGCCTGTCCTTCGTCGCCGTCGTCCACCACCTGTCCGACGTGGTGGACGGCGCGGCGGCGAAGGAGGCGGCGGCGATCCTGAAGATGGCGTCCACGAGGACGATCTACGCCCAGAAGGCCGACGAGGCCCGCGCCACCGGCCGGGTCCTCGGCCTGCCCCGCTGGGCCGTCGAGATCATTCCCACCCTCACCCCCGGCATCGCCGTCTGGGACGTCAACGGCAACGTCCAGGTCGTGAAGCACCTGGTCACCGAGACCGAGCGCCCGCTCGTCTTCACCGACCGCGCGATGACCGAGTCCTCCGCCGACTTCCTCGACCACGACCCCCTGCGCGCCGCCGAACTGGAGGCGGAGCAGCGGGCCGCCGCGTTCGTCGAACAGCACCTCGGCGACTCCGAGTCCACGGTGGCCTGAGATGGGACCGGACGACCGAGGCCGCCGCCAGAACACCCAGGGCGGCATCCCCGACGGCCTGCTGGTGGGCATGCTCGTCTTCCTGCTCGGCATGACCCTGCTGGTCTGGTCGGCCACGGGCCTGGCCGCCTGGCTCGCCCACGGCGCCTGGCCGGACGGCGTCACGTTCGCCCGTACGCCACTGGCCATGCGCCGCCTGATCGCCCAGCCGCACGACATCCCGGGCGCCTGGCCGGACACGCCGCCCGGGCACCTCTCGGGGTACGGGCTGTTCTGGGGCCTGTTCATCGGGCAGCTGATGGTGCTGGTCGTGCTGACCGTGTTCGTGCTGGGCACCCTCGCCCGCTGGCGGGCGGGGCGGGCGGCACGCCGGTCCGCGCCCGCGTCCGGGCGCGCCCCCGCGCCGGACCCGCACGCCACGCCCACGCCCGAGCCCTCGTACGAGGTGCCCACCCCGCGCCGGGAACCCGAGCCCGCCCCGGCCCACGCCCCCGCCGGCACGGCGCCGGCGCCGGCCCCTCTCCCGCAGCTCCCGCACGAGACCCCCCAGGGCCAGGGCCCGTACCCGCAGGCCCCGCACGAGACCTCGCACGGCCAGGCCGCGTACTCCCAGGTCCCGCACCCACAGGCCCCGCACGGGAAGGCCGCGCACGAAGGGCCGGCCGCACACGGACAGCCGGCCGTCCCCGCTCCCGCCTGGGGCCGCCTCGTCCTGGCCACGCCGGAGGTCCGCCACACCACCGCCGCCCAGGCCGTCCGGGACGCCGCGGGCGCCGTCCTCGTCGTCACCTCCAGCCCGGCCGTCTGGTCCGGCACCGAGGACGCCCGCGCCAAGCTCGGCCCGGTCCTCCTCTACGACCCTCACCACCTCTGCGACACCCCGTCCCGCCTGCACTGGTCGCCGACCGCGGGCTGCGAGGACAAGCAGACGGCGGGCGGGCGCGCCGCGGCGCTGCTCGGCCCGGTCCGCCCCACCGCCCGGATCGACCAGGCGATCGGTGACACGGCCGAGACGCTGCTGCGCTGCTGCCTGCACGCCGCCGCCCTGGACGGCCGTACGGTCCGCCACGTCCACCGCTGGCTGCAGGGCAGTCAGGTCCAGGACGCCGTCCGCACCCTGCGCACCCATCCCAAGGCCGCGCCCGGTTCCGCCGGCGAGCTGGAGTCGGCTCTGACGGCGCACCCCGAGCGCCGGGACATGGCCCAGGAGCTGATCGGCCGGGCCCTGTCCGCGCTGTCCACCGTCCATGTGCGCGAGGCGTGCACTCCCAACCGAACAGATGCGCTCACCTTGGATTCCTTCGTGGCCGAAGGGGGAACGCTTTATGTGGTGGGTGAATCCATCGAGGACCCCAGGACCGACCCGGGTGCGATGCCCTTCCTGACGGCCCTCGCCTCCAGCGTGGTCGAGCACGGCCGGCGCATGGCCGCACGGTCATCCCCTGGTCGGCTCGACCCACCACTCTCCCTCGTCCTCGACGACGTGGCGGCGGTCGCCCCGCTCCCCCAGCTCCCCGAGCTGCTGGCCGGCGGAGTGGACCAGGGCCTGCCCACCCTCGCCCTGCTCCGCTCCCGCGAACAGGCCCGCGCCCGCTGGCCGCACGCCGAGCTGCCCGGCTGAGTCACCGGGCGGCCGCCTACGGCGGTCGGTCAGGCCAAGGGTGGTTCCAGGACGAACTCCAGCTCCCGCTCGTCCGGCTTCCCGGCCATCGGTACCGCCACCCCGCTCGGCGCGAAGCCCACCTTCCGGTAGAAGCCCTGTGCGCGTTCGTTGTCCTCGTGCACGATCAGCCGCACCCGCTCCACACCGATCTCCCACGACCAGGCCAGCGCCGCCGCGAAGATCCGCTCGGTCAGCCCGCGCCCGCGGAACTCGGGCCGGACGAACACTCCGACGACATGGCCCTGCCGCCGCTCCACCTCGCACCCCGCCCAGTCCGTCGTACCGGCCTCCTCGACCAGCACCGTCGCGGTCCCCGCCCACACCCCGCCGGGCCCGACGGCGACGATCTGCCGTGCCCCGGCGGCCCCCTCGGCGGCCCCCGCCGTGCGCTCCCGCCAGTAGGAGTCCGAACGGGCCACGGCGTCCTCGTAGGTGTCCAGGAAGGCGAGGTGCGCGAGCGGATCACGCAGCGCGGCCAGCCGCAGCGCCTTCACCTGGGACCACTCCTCGGCACGCACGGCACGCACCACGAACGTCTCATCGACTTCGCCGACAGCACTCATGCCGGCCACCGTAGTACCGGGGTCCCCCACCGATCACCCGGTATTCCGCCCATGCTCCGGGACGCGGCGGCCCACGAAGGGGGTGAAAACGTCCGAGAACGCAGAAAACCCCCGCATCTGTCGATGCGGGGGTTTTCCCAATAATTGTTCGGCGGCGTCCTACTCTCCCACAGGGTCCCCCCTGCAGTACCATCGGCGCTGTAAGGCTTAGCTTCCGGGTTCGGAATGTAACCGGGCGTTTCCCTCACGCTATGACCACCGAAACACTATGAAACAATCAACCGCACCACACCACACCGTGTGGGGTTGTTCGTGGTTTCAGAACCAACACAGTGGACGCGAGCAACTGAGGACAAGCCCTCGGCCTATTAGTACCGGTCAACTCCACACGTTACCGTGCTTCCATATCCGGCCTATCAACCCAGTCGTCTACTGGGAGCCTTACCCCATCAAGTGGGTGGGAGTCCTCATCTCGAAGCAGGCTTCCCGCTTAGATGCTTTCAGCGGTTATCCCTCCCGAACGTAGCCAACCAGCCATGCCCTTGGCAGAACAACTGGCACACCAGAGGTTCGTCCGTCCCGGTCCTCTCGTACTAGGGACAGCCCTTCTCAAGACTCCTACGCGCACAGCGGATAGGGACCGAACTGTCTCACGACGTTCTAAACCCAGCTCGCGTACCGCTTTAATGGGCGAACAGCCCAACCCTTGGGACCGACTCCAGCCCCAGGATGCGACGAGCCGACATCGAGGTGCCAAACCATCCCGTCGATATGGACTCTTGGGGAAGATCAGCCTGTTATCCCCGGGGTACCTTTTATCCGTTGAGCGACGGCGCTTCCACAAGCCACCGCCGGATCACTAGTCCCGACTTTCGTCCCTGCTCGACCCGTCGGTCTCACAGTCAAGCTCCCTTGTGCACTTACACTCAACACCTGATTGCCAACCAGGCTGAGGGAACCTTTGGGCGCCTCCGTTACCCTTTAGGAGGCAACCGCCCCAGTTAAACTACCCATCAGACACTGTCCCTGATCCGGATCACGGACCCAGGTTAGACATCCAGCACGACCAGACTGGTATTTCAACGACGACTCCACCTGAACTGGCGTCCAAGCTTCACAGTCTCCCAGCTATCCTACACAAGCCGAACCGAACACCAATATCAAACTGTAGTAAAGGTCCCGGGGTCTTTCCGTCCTGCTGCGCGAAACGAGCATCTTTACTCGTAGTGCAATTTCACCGGGCCTATGGTTGAGACAGTCGAGAAGTCGTTACGCCATTCGTGCAGGTCGGAACTTACCCGACAAGGAATTTCGCTACCTTAGGATGGTTATAGTTACCACCGCCGTTTACTGGCGCTTAAGTTCTCAGCTTCGCCCGGACGAATCCAAGCTAACCGGTCCCCTTAACGTTCCAGCACCGGGCAGGCGTCAGTCCGTATACATCGCCTTACGGCTTCGCACGGACCTGTGTTTTTAGTAAACAGTCGCTTCTCGCTGGTCTCTGCGGCCACCCCCAGCTCAAGGTGTAAAACCCATCACCGGGTGTGGCCCCCCTTCTCCCGAAGTTACGGGGGCATTTTGCCGAGTTCCTTAACCATAGTTCACCCGAACGCCTCGGTATTCTCTACCTGACCACCTGAGTCGGTTTAGGGTACGGGCCGCCATGAAACTCGCTAGAGGCTTTTCTCGACAGCATAGGATCATCCACTTCACCACAATCGGCTCGGCATCAGGTCTCACCCTTGATGAGTGGCGGATTTGCCTACCACTCGGGCTACACCCTTACCCCGGGACAACCACCGCCCGGGATGGACTACCTTCCTGCGTCACCCCATCACTCACCTACTACCAGCTCGGGTCACCGGCTCCACCACTCCCCATCACTCCGAAGAGATCAAGGGCGGCTTCACGGGCTTAGCATCACTGGATTCGATGTTTGACGCTCCACAGCGGGTACCGGAATATCAACCGGTTATCCATCGACTACGCCTGTCGGCCTCGCCTTAGGTCCCGACTTACCCTGGGCAGATCAGCTTGACCCAGGAACCCTTAGTCAATCGGCGCAAACGTTTCTCACGTTTGTATCGCTACTCATGCCTGCATTCTCACTCGTCAACCGTCCACAACTACCTTCCGGTGCTGCTTCACCCGGCAGACGACGCTCCCCTACCCATCACGATCCCCGTTGGGGGTACATATCGCAATGACACGACTTCGGCGGTACGCTTGAGCCCCGCTACATTGTCGGCGCGGAATCACTAGACCAGTGAGCTATTACGCACTCTTTCAAGGGTGGCTGCTTCTAAGCCAACCTCCTGGTTGTCTGTGCGACTCCACATCCTTTCCCACTTAGCGTACGCTTAGGGGCCTTAGTCGATGCTCTGGGCTGTTTCCCTCTCGACCATGGAGCTTATCCCCCACAGTCTCACTGCCGCGCTCTCACTTACCGGCATTCGGAGTTTGGCTAAGGTCAGTAACCCGGTAGGGCCCATCGCCTATCCAGTGCTCTACCTCCGGCAAGAAACACACGACGCTGCACCTAAATGCATTTCGGGGAGAACCAGCTATCA